>NZ_JSVA01000039.1:0-271 GCF_001267955.1 Roseivirga seohaensis subsp. aquiponti | reverse complement strand
AGTTGCTGTGGGCAATGCCGTGTCAATAGCATAATTGCCTGAATCCGTAGTGCCCGTCCCTGCATTACCTGCCGCATCGCTTACTCCCGTGTTGTCCAAGGTAATCACGTTGGTGGCGTCTGTTACTCCGGCTGTTGGGGTAAATGTCGCTGTCCACGTAATTCCACCATCGGCTGAGCTTACTGCGCTCAGTGTTCCGTTTGCTATCGTTAGATCAGCATTCGCAAAGCCTGTTACGGCTTCACTGAAAGTAATGGTTACTGTCGCAGTT
>NZ_JSVA01000038.1:0-4452 GCF_001267955.1 Roseivirga seohaensis subsp. aquiponti | reverse complement strand
ATCAATTTTTCTTATAATAGATCCGTCCAAAACATACTTGATTCCACTTGAATCATCAATAAGAATCTTATTCGGCTCTCCAAAAGATGACTCTGATAAAGTACCATTTATTCGGGTGCCATCAGACACAACAGATAGGGTAGTTACATTCCCATTTGGAGATACCTTTCTTATGGTTTTTGACCCGAGTTCTCCTAAATACAAGTCCCCATTGTTATCAATACTTAATCTGGTTAGAAATGAAAATGAAGCTTCTTGCCCTATACCGTCAACAGTACTGTTATCTCCTGATCCTGCCAAGGTAGAGACCATATTATTACTATCTTTTGAAAGATTCAACCATTCTGGCCCTTCTTCTAACGTTAGACTTACAGCGTCTTTATCTGGATCAGACACCTCAACAAAATACTCGTAAAGCTCATTTTCATTAACCTCTGTAACAGGCGTTGAAGTAAAAACAGGTGCTTCGTTATCTGCATTTGTTACTGAAATGGTAACTGTGAAGTTTGCGGAGTTATCTAAAGCATCAATAGCCAATACTTCTAATACATATGAATTATTCGTATCACTATCTTGAGGGTTTTCAAAATCTGGAGATACTTTAAAAGTTACTTCTCCAGTAGTTTCATTCACATCAAAAAGTCCTTCATCGTTACTTGCACCCAATGCATAAGTAATTGAACTGTAGTCTGTTGCAGCAATTATATAGGCTGTACCTATTTCATTTTCTGTAAATGTAGCTGTAGAGGCTGAAGTAAATACAGGAGGAGTAGCATCTAATACTTCAACTGAAAAAGACTGCACATCTGTTTCACCATTAGAATTTCTTGATTTTAAACTGACATTGTGAATTCCTACCTTATTTAGAGGGTTACCAACCAGTGTGTGGTCTTTTAGTGATACTCTTCTGATAAAATTATTAGAACTTTCTGTGATAAATAAATCACCTTTTGAATCAATAACAACACCATGAGGTTCATTAAAGGATGCACTTAACCCTTCTCCATCAGTATTTCCGTTTTGATTAGAACCAGCAATAGTAGTTACCTGTCCATCTGGAGTAATTTTTCTTACATATCGCTGATCGGTAATGTAGATATTGAATTTTTCGTCAATAGCCATTCCAAATGGTGAATAAAATGCAGCCTCTGCACCAAGGCCATCAATAACTGACCTTGTGGATGACCCTGCTAATGTTGAGACATTGCCTTGTGGGTTAATCTTCCTAATGCGGTGATTATCATAATCTGAAACATATATGTTCCCGTTCAAATCAACCGTAATCCCCGTAAGTTGTGAGAATTGAGCGATAGTCCCATCACCATCTACATAACCTGAGTCACCATTGCCTGCTATTGTAGAAACGACTCCTTCAGGACTAATCTTTCTCACTCGGTAGTTACTTTGATCCGTAACGTAAATGTTATCATTTGAATCAATGGCTAATTCTGTGGGACGACTAAATTGAGCAGAAGTACCCTGTCCATCCATATAGCCCCTTTGACCATTACCGGCAAAAGTACTTACCTCACCTGAAAGACTGATTTTTCTGACGGCATGATTCTCTCTATCAGCCACATATAGATTTCCATGACTGTCTATAACAATACTACTCGGTTCATTAAAAGTGGCTTCTGAAGCTGTACCATCAACATAACCTATAGCACCAGTGCCGGCAATTGTGCTTACATGTCCTGAATTAGAAACTTTTCTTATCACATGATTGAATAGGTCTGTCACATAAAGATTGTCGTCTTCATCTCTCGTTATGCCCAGCGGAATATTAAATGTAGCGCTCAGTAATGCACCATTATCCTGACCAACTTCACCAGAACCTGCATATTTTGTTACAGCATTCTTACCAATTAGCGTCATCCAATCAGGTAATGTCTCTGCTTCAAGCGTATAGCTGACATTACTCAGGCTTTCTATTGAAATCCCATATACATACTGGATTGATTCCTTAACTGAGGTAACGGGAGTAGATATGATTACCGGTGTTTCATCAGTGTCAGTCACTGATATTGTCACTAATTGGCTTACCTCATTCACTCCATCACTGGCCTTAACTCTGATGACATAAGCATTATCGGTATCCCCATCAGTTGGAGCTTCGAAGTCAGGGATAGTTTTAAACGTAACAGCATCCCCTACTAAATCAAATAAACCTTCGTCATTACCTACACCTAAGCTATAGGTGACATCATTGGCATCAGTTGCTGTAATGGTATAGGCTATACCAGTTCCATTTTCAACAAAAGTAGATGAAGTAGACGAAGTGAAGACGGGTGGTATTATATCAATCACTGTAATAGTAAACGACTGAGTATTAGAACCGTCATCTGAATCAGATGCCTTTAATTCCACTTCAAAATCTCCCGTTATACCCAAAGGTGTACCAGATAGACTTGATGTTTGAGCTATTTTTCTAATTCTGTGGGTATTCCTATCCGCCACGTAAATGGCACCATCTGGAGCTACTGTTAAGCCCCCCGGTGAACTGAAATTTGTATTGGTCCCAATACCGTCAAGGAATGTCCCATACTCTGACCCAGCTATTGTAGAAACCACGCCCTCAGGTGATATTTTCCTTATACTATGTGCATCCGATACATAAATAACATTATTGGCATCAATTGTTATTCCCGACAGTGCTTTAAACGAAGCTTGAGCCCCTGTTCCATCCTCGATTTTAGACAGCCCCGATCCAGCAAAGCTAGATACCACTCCCTCAGAAGTTATTTTTCTGATTCTATAATTATATTGGTCCAGAACGAATATGTTCCCATGACTGTCAATTGCAAGATCAATAGGCCCATTAAAAGTTGCTTCTACACCAATTCCATTCGAGAAACCATAATTTCCAGAGCCAGCTATAGTGCTAACATCTCCAGAGGGAGTAATCTTTCTAATACGGTGATCCAAATGATCAGCTACATAAATATTCCCAACATCATCAATAGTAATACCTGAGGGAAAAACAAAAGAAGCAGAAGTACCATTACCATCTGCATATGAATTATTACCTGAGCCGGCAAAAGTACTCACCTCCCCACTTGGTGTAACTTTTCTAATTAAGCCATTTCCTGTATCCGCCACATAAAGATTACCCGAGTCATCCATGACCAACCCATTAGGGGACCTAAATGAAGCTATTTCTCCATTGCCATTGGTACTACCAATCGACCCAGATCCAGCAAGTGTGGTAACTCCCCCATTTGTACCAATCTTTCTAACCCTCCTGATATTCTCTTCCAGCACATAGAAATTACCATTTGCGTCCATGACTATATCAATAGGCCCATCAAATTCTGCCACTAGTCTTTGACCTTCAATATTTCCACGACCAGAACCTGCAAAGGTAGTTACCTGCAGCTTGTCATTCTTTAATTC
The DNA here is from genome assembly GCF_001267955.1 of Roseivirga seohaensis subsp. aquiponti. Lineage (NCBI taxonomy): Bacteria > Pseudomonadati > Bacteroidota > Cytophagia > Cytophagales > Roseivirgaceae > Roseivirga > Roseivirga seohaensis. The sequence goes on along the minus strand of NZ_JSVA01000038.1, from coordinate 1,059 downwards.
AAGCCAATCTGGGCCTGACTCTAATGAAAGCTCAACTTTGTCATTATCTGGATCATCCGTAATAATAGAGTATTCATAAAACTGGTCACTATTAACAGAAATAATAGGCTCTGACACAAAAACTGGTGCTTTACTTTCAAAAGCATCAGTTACATTAATCAAAATAGTTTGGCTATCGGTTCTATCCCCTTCTTGAGCAGTAATTGTGACCTCATAAACATTGTCCTTGTTACTGTCAACAGGGAATTCAAAATCTGGATTTAATCTAAAGGTTAATTCACCAGTGGTACTGTTAAGTAATATATAATAAGAATCGGGACCAGACTTGGTATAATAAATATCGAAGCCCTCTTCTATTCCGCCTGCAACAACCTTTGTAATTAAAGTGGAGTTTTCTTCTACGCTTACCGAAGCACTTTCTCCTCCACCGTCACTAGTAATAATAGGGTCGTTCTCATTTAAATTTTTGACTGTTAGATTAACTAAAAGGCTAGTGCTATTTTCAGCCTCATCTGTTGCTATAAGTTCAATCACGTATACATTGTCTCCATCAGAGTCATGCGGGTTTTCAAAGTCAGGGGATTTATTGAAATAAACTGCATTGGTATACTGTCCGTTCATATTGAACAATGACTCATCATGTGCATTTCCTAATGAAAATGTTACTTGAGTTTCATCATTAACACCAGCTGCGTATGCGTATGAAGTGATAGGAATATTCTCATTCAATTGATAATTGGCTGGTGAGTTAAATACTGGAGACGTAATATCCACTTTAATCGAAAAAGCCTGTTCTTTCACCCCATTTTTGGTATCCTCGGCTTGTAATACAATATCCACAATGCCATCACTCGGGTTGGCCGTTCCACTCAGTAGGAAATCTTCCTCCAATGTGATTTTTCTGATTCTATTTAGAGAGGTCGAAACATAAACATTATCGTTGGAGTCTACAGTCAATCCAATTGGACCCCAGATACCTGCCTCCAGCGCATTACCATCAGAGTAGTCCCACTGTCCGTTGCCTGCAATGGTTGTAACATCTCCCGAACTGGTGATTTT
>NZ_JSVA01000037.1:0-525 GCF_001267955.1 Roseivirga seohaensis subsp. aquiponti | reverse complement strand
GGATCTATTATAAGAAAAATTGATACCGAAGGGAATGTGAGCGACTTTGCTGGCTCTGGCTTTTTTGGAAATGTAGATGGACAGGGTACAGAAGCTCGATTTACAACGCTTATGGGCGGAGCGATTGATTCTCAAGGTAATCTTTATGTAGCCGATTTCGGGAATCATTCGATTCGGAAAATAACCTCAGCGGGTTTAGTTACCACTTTAGCGGGTTCAGGAACAGAAGGTTATGCAGACGGGACTGGGATAGCTGCAAGCTTTAATAGACCCTTCGATATTGCCATTAATTCAAATGATATAGTTTTTGTTGCTGACGAAGGGAATGATCGAATTCGTAGAATAGAGCCTAATGGAGAGGTGACTACTTTCGCAGGTTCTGGTGTAGAAGGCTTTCTTGATGGAGATAGCCAAAATGCAATGTTTTTCGAGCCAAAGGCATTGGATTTTGATTCACATGATAATCTTTTTGTAGCTGATTGGGGCAATAACCGAGTAAGGAAAATCACCAGTTCGGGAGATGTT
>NZ_JSVA01000036.1:0-4851 GCF_001267955.1 Roseivirga seohaensis subsp. aquiponti | reverse complement strand
ACCGAGTAAGAGGCTACTACTATCAAGTAGTCGTCTGTGGTGTCGTTGTTTTGGGCTAGGGCTTGCTCTGCTTTTTCTTTCACCTCTTGCTCTTTTGCTAACCTGTCTCGCTCGGCTTGGGCGGCTGCTTGCTGTCTTAAGCGTGCTGCTTCGGCTTCTTGCTCTGCTTGGATTCTGGCTTCTTCGGCCTGTGCGGCTTCTAGTTTGCTCTGGGCTTCTTGGTCAAAACTGGCTTGTAGTCTGGCCTGCTCTGCATCTTTCATCTGCTGAAGGATTTCATCAAAGCGGGCGTCTGCTCTTTCTAGCTTTTCTTTCTTGCTGCCTGTGCTTTCTAGCGAGGCCAAGTAATCTACCACCAAGCGCTGATCGCTCTGTGGTATCATGTTTCTGTCATAGATATTGTCGGCCCTGATCTGGTTTAGTATTGCTTCGCCTTGGGCGTACTTTTCTTGTTGTTTGTCCTTGTTCTTTTCAAAAGAGAAGTGAAGGCCAAATTCGCTCAACCCGTCTGATAGGAAGGGAACATCGGCTTTGCCAAAGTCATAGTTGTACACAAACAAGATGTTCGGGTTGATGTAAATCCCTGCGCCTAGGGTCGGGCCGTAATTGTCGCGGTAGCCTGCACTGGCTTCGAACTTGTTCTTGTACTCCATTCTGGCAAGGATATCAAACTCGCTGCCGATTACTTCTCTGTACCTCCAGGTTACGTTCGGGGTGAGGTATACATCATTGCTCAGGCTAAAACGGTAGTGTGCTCCTGCTATGTAGTCGGGCACGTTGTCTTCGTTGATCTGGATGTATTCATCGTCCGACAGGCTTTCGTTCACTACATTGGGTACTGCTACATCTACTCCAAAGTTGTTGTAGCGGTAACTCAGACTAAAGTCTACACTCAAAGCGGTGCCGTTATTGCCAATTAGGTTCTGAAGGGTGGGGTCATTGAAGGATTCTGGGCTAATCACGTCTTCATTAATACCGAAAAAGGATAAACTTGGCATCGCTCCTACCGATAGCTTGTGGGCTGATTGGTTGAGCAGTGCATAGCCAAAGCCTCCTTGTACTTTGGTTTGACGGATAAAGCCAATGTTGTTGCCTACTAAATTAATATTAAAGCCCATCTTGTCTCCTAATGGGTTTTGGAAGGCTACTGCAAAACTCTCTGGCGCGCCTTCTAAGTCCGAAAACTGCCTGCGATATACTACCGACAGTTCGGGACGGGTGCCAAAGGCGGCTACCGATGGATAGGCCAAAGTGGCCCTGTGGAAGTATTGGTTGTAAAGCGGCACTTGCTGTGCCATCCCTTCACTTACCCATAGGGCTAGTGCTAATAATACTAGGGTAAATCGAATTGATATATGCTTGTTTGATGCTTTCATCATCTTAGTTCTTTGTTCTTATGATGGTCAAAAATCCTTTCACGATCTGCTCGCCATTGTACACGTTGATCTCATAGTAATAGGTACCCGGTGGTATCGCCTCGCCTTTGTAGGTGCCATCCCAGGTGTTTTTATAGTTGCGCTCACTAAAGATCAGCGTTCCGTTCTGAGAGAATACTTTTACTTCGTTAATCGGGTTATCTAAGATGTCTTCTACCACCCACACATCATTGACGCCATCTCCGTTTGGTGAGAAGAAGTTCTTGATCCTTGCATCTGGTGCGTCTTTGGTAAAGTCTCTGATCTCTTCTAGCTCTACATTGTTCACTGTAATACTGAACACTTCTTCATAGCTCAAGCCTCCCGAATCGGTCACTTTCACCCTAATCGAAAGTGTGGTATTGGTCTCAAAGTTGATCGGGGTGGCGGTTCTCAGCTCGTCTCCGGTAAAGGTGAACAGCAGATTGTTGTCATCGCCTGTGCCTGTTGCAAGGGTGTAGGTGAAGGTTTCTGCTGCGTCTTGGTCTACTGAGGCCATTGTGCCCACTAGTACGCCTGCGTCATCGGCTTCGTCTATGATGTTATTGCTCAAACTCATGTCGGTAGGGGCTTCATTCACATCGTTGATGGTGATGGTAAAGGCTTTTTCAAAGCGGCCACCATTGTTGTCTTCGGTTTGAAGTCTGATGCTGTAGCTGTCTTTTACTTCATGATTGAAAGCAGCGCCTGCAAACAGCTTGTTGCCTGCTACCATAAAGCTACCATTGTCCGTGTCGCCTGTGCCTGCAATTAGGCTATAGGTATGGGTGTCGGTAGCGTCTGTGTCTGTCGTGCTCAACGTTCCTACTTCGGCACTCAAGGCATTGTTCTCATCTATGGCTGATGGGGCAAGTGCGATGTCGGTCGGTAGCATATTGGTTACATATACTTCGCCTGTTAACGCTCCTGACAATGGGTTGTTGGCCGCATCGATGATGCTGTCATCGTCTTTCAGGTTCAGCCCTATACTGCCTTGGCCTGATATGCCTGTTACGGTAACATCATAGGTCTTGGCGTCTACTTGAGTCACTGCGTTTAGTGTGCCTGTTGCAGTGCCTGTCAAGATCACTTCAAAGTCGGCAAGGTCTACGCCTGTTACGTCTTCTGAGAAGATCACCCTAAAGCCTGCACTTGCAGTAAGGATTGGATTGGCCGCTTTTCTAGTCAGGCTCAGCGCTGTTGGTGCTGTGCCGTCATAGGTTTTGCTTACTGCTGTTCCAGCTGCACTGGCATTGCCTGCGTTGTCGTTGGCCACACCTGCGGCCAAGCTTACGCTTACTGTTCCGTCTGCTGTTGGCGTAATCTGTGCTGACCATTTGGTACCTGCTGTGATTGTCGCTAGGTTGGAGGCTGTTCCGTTGGCCACCGTAATGTCGGCCAAAGTAAAGCCTGTTACCGCTTCGCTGAAGGTAAATTCTACGGTGAAGCTTCCGTTCACTAGCGTTGTTGTTGATGCAGTTAGCGTTGGTACTGGTCTAACTCCGTCTACATTGATGCTTGTTGTGGCGGCTACATTGTTCAAGGCCAGTTGTGCATCGGTGCCAAACTGGTCTTTGATCGTGCCTCCGTTTAGGTTTATCGCTGCGCCTACTGCTATGCCGTCTGTATCTAAGTCGCCTTCGGCTATGGTGTAGCTGAAGATGGCGGTGCTACTGTTGTTAACTGCTGCTTTTAGGTTCGCTGTTTTTGTGCTTGCTCCTATCGTCACCGGGATACTTGGCGTTCCTGTGATCGTGATCGGAAGCGTGAAGCTGGTTGTAAAGTCTAGTTCGTCTCCAATCTTATAGGTGTTGTTTGCTGGTACGGCTACGCTCGTTACTACCGATGAGGCGATAATCGTAAAGCTCCAGTCGGTATTGTTGCTAATTGTATAACTGTTGCCTGCTATATCGGTCAGGGCGCCTGCGTCTATGTTTATATAGAACTCTGTGGCGGGTGGTAAAATCAGGTTGACTGGGTCAATCGTGACTGTGCCTGAATTGATGGTTACCGCACTGACTGGTATCGTTTCTATTATGCTATCGTCAGACTTCTTCTTGATCGTGATATTGCCTGTTCCCTTGAATACGTCTTCGCCAAAGGCCATGGTTAAATTGGCTGATGGTAGAATGTCTATCGCGTTGTCGGCTGGGCTAAGCGTGGCGGTCATCTGCTGATCGAGCACTACAGTCAGTGTGCCTGCTACTCCTTGGTTACCGGCTGCATCGGTGGCTTGGGCGTTGATCACAAGGTTGTTCACCGTGCCATCTGCCAATATGCCTGACACTATTGCGCCTGCATCAAAGGTCCAGTTGCCTGATCCGTCTGCGGCTGCCGTAAGTCCTGAGAAGGTGATTCCATTATACGTTAGACTCAACGCTATCGCAGCATTGGCTTCGGCTGTGCCTGAGAGCATCAGTCCATCTGTAGCATTGTAATGCGTGATGTTGTCTGTATTGCTTTGCCCTAGGTCTGACGCTGCGTTTAGGTCTACGGTTGGTGCGGCTGGTGCTGTAGTATCATAAATGATACTAAACGCTGCCGAGGCTGCACTTTGGTTGCCGGCTGCATCGGTTACTGTTGCCGTTACTGGGTAAGTACCGTCTGTGCCCAATATGGCGCCTACTGCGATCAACCAGTTGCCTGATCCGTCTACTGGTAATCCTGAATACGTGATACCATTTACTGTAATCTCCAGTTGTGAGTTGGCCTCGCCTGTTCCTGTTATGGTAAGGTTGGTCTGGTCATTGGTGATCTTATCGGTAGTACTCGTTCCTGAGTCTGGTGTGATGGATGTTATCACTGGGGCGGCTGGGGCGGTAGCGTCAATAGTCACATTGACCGCTGTGCTTGCTGCACTGGTATTGCCTGCGGCATCGGTGGCTTTGGCAGTTACTGAAATGGTACCGTCTGCTAGTGGGTTAACTCCACTATAAGCCAACGTCCAGTCTCCTGATCCATCTGCTGTTGTCGTTCCTACACTGTTGCCTCCTACAAAAACTTCTATGCTTGCATTGGCCTCGGCCGTTCCTTTTACATCTGGGGTAGTATCGCTTGTGATACCATCACTTGAGCTACTGCCACTGTCTGCACTTACGCCTGTCACTACTGGCGCGGCTGGAGCCGTTTTGTCCAATTGACTGGTAGCGGTTTGGGCTGTGCTGGTATTGCTGCTGCCATCGGTTAATGTTACTGATAGGCTCAGCGTTCCATCGTTCAGTCCCGACAGGTTACTAATCGTGACCTCGTCTGTGGCTGTCGCTATTGTTCCGGTGCCTGTTACATTGGTTCCGCCATTGTTGGAGCTTACCGTATAGTTGTATGTTGTTCCAACTTCTGCGCCTGTAAAGGTAAACTTAGTAGTCGATGTTTCTGAAGCGGCTATCAATGCATCGCTTATCGTGATCGTAAAGCCACTTGGAGCTGTGTTGTCATCGTCATCGGTAAGGGTGATGGT
>NZ_JSVA01000035.1:0-23810 GCF_001267955.1 Roseivirga seohaensis subsp. aquiponti | reverse complement strand
GTCAACCTATTTCAGGACGATACATGCCTCAGGATCATGGAAAGAAGCCCCGAGGCCTCGGGGTCATAGATGCTTTCAATAAAAAAATTAGCAACCTCCATTTAAGTACAGAATTTATATGACTTAAGTAACCCTATTATCACATTTAAAAAAATCAAGAAGCCTCTTGAGCAACCTCCACCAAACGACCGATATTCTCTTTTACCACTTGAGGATTTTGCCAGAAGTTTCGGCTATGAACAAACCTGTATTTCCATTCTTTTGACTCTAATAAGAATGGCTTGTAAACAAAACTGTCCTTAACCGTAGCGCTTTCATAAAATACGTTGTCGTCTGTCAGTAATACGCCTTTGTATTTTCCCCTCCACTTTAAAGAAAGGTCGGCAAAAGGAAGTTCTTCGGTGAATTTTATGGAAAAGTCTTTCTCCCAATCCTTCAGTTTGTTTTTCAAATACCAATCTTGACCAAAGGCTTTTGAAACATTGACAGTGGGTTCATATTCGCCTTCGGATACCTTTTTGGCATATTCCAAATAAGCCTTGAGTAGCTTTGGGCCTTCATTTTTTAACTGACTTACCTTCATTTCTTCTGGCAGTAAAGAAGTTACAATCACTACTTTTTCCTTCGCTCTTGTAATGGCCACATTCAACCGATTCTCTCCGCCAGCCATATTGAGGCTACCAAAATGCAGATTGATTTTACCCTTGGCATCACGTCCGTAAGCCGTAGAAAAAATGATAATGTCACGTTCATCCCCTTGAACGTTCTCGATGTTCTTCACAAAAAGCCCTTCCCAATCATTGAGTCCGTGCTCTTCAATTTTATCTTGAATTAAATGCTGCTGGCTCACATTGAAAGTAACCACCCCTACCGATTTAGATGTGTCGCTCTTCTTGAGTTGAAGGAGTAATTCAATTACTTTGTCAGCTTCAAGTATATTGGTCTGTTTTTCCCAAAGCCCATCCATTTTGATGAAATCAATGGCGGGTTTTGAATCATTAATTTGATTAAAATGAGGAAGCATCTGAAGCTTGCCTTTATAGAAATGTTGGTTCGAAAAGTCGATTAAAGCCAATGACTGACTTCTGTAATGGCCTTGAAGCTGAACTTGCATCAAAAATTTACTTGCCAGCTCTAGTAGCGATTCCACATCCAGCGCCATCTCTTCCGATTCTTCTTCCCACTTTACCCGATACAGGTCATTCGGCCTCAGTTGTTGATTATCGCCAGCGATGACCAATTGTTTCCCTCTATAAATGGCGGGTAAGCCCTTTTCTGAAAAGCACTGACTGGCTTCGTCAAAAATGACCAAATCGAAGAAGCTTTCCATAGGAAAAATGGCCGAAACGGATTCTGGTGAGGCCATCCAACAAGGCATCAAAGAAAAAATATCCTCAGAAAAATGATTGATCAATTTTCTCAAAGGCCAAATCTGTCGCTTTTTATTTACCTGATGTTCAAGATCCCGATAGGTGATCATATTGTTCAGGCGATTGTACTCCGCAGGCTCGTAGGTTTTTTCCCTGGCTTTTTGAAGCAAAATTTGAGTGCTCGTTTCCAGTTTCTGCGCCTCGGCATCCTGAAGATCGCTAATCATCTGCTCAAATTTTAAAGTAGATACCGACCTCAAAATCGGATGTTTACTTTCAATATGATCGATCCAAGCCAAACGCAAGCTATTATCGAAAATGGCTATATATTCTGCAGTGGTTCTTGCGCCCAACTCCTCCAGTTTTTTAAGCCCAGAAAGCCGTGCTTCTGTTAATGAGCTTTTGATTTGATCCATCTCGCAGATAGAATCGAAATCGCGCTTGAGTGTTCGCTTTAGTTGAGAAAGAAAATCTGAAGAAAGGAGTAACTGGTCTACCTGTACCGGAAGTATATATTTATTCCAAGCTTCCCTCTTTTTGGGTAAATCCTTTAGGGTGGTGCGAATGGCCTTTATTCTTGACTTTAATTCTTTAGCAGAGAGCTTTTTGACTGGAAAGTACTCTTTGAAATTAGTAAAGGAAGCAAAAATCAACTTGGCCCTTAGTGCCATTTCTAGCTGATCAATCCATGTATTTAAATCTTCCTGTTGAAAAGAATTGGGCACCGCTTCGATCCAAACAACCGATTTGATTTTTGTGATTTGATGTTGCAGATTCAAACGGTTATCAATGCGTTGATCTAGAATTTTAAAATCTTCCTTGGTGTTGGAAAGCCCATTGGCCACAAGAATTCTCGCCAACCGGATTTTCTCTTTGGAAAAACTCCACTTAATGGACCTAATAATCGATTTTCGCGCATTTGCCCTTTTCTTCAATAAAGTCTGAACCTCTCCAAGTGCTTTGGTTTCTAAACTTTTCTCTACCCCTTCGCCTTCAAAACATTTGTTGATCAAAACCCTATTGTTGGCCAACCAAAGCAAGTCGCTCTCCTTATTCGGAACACCAATCATGGGTTTTAGCAGGGCATAAATCTTTTCGTTTTTCAGGTACTCATTAAAGTCTTTGAGCTTGCCCAAATTTTCAGCCATTCTTCGGCAGGTATCGTAATCTACCTTTTCTTCCACTATGGCCGACACTTCAGCTGCCAAACGACTGGTTTCTACAGGAATCTCATCTAGGTATTCCAGCATTTTCTTTAGGTCTTGAACCTTAAAAGAAGAGAAGTCAACCCTTTCAGACCAAGGGTGCCCCTTCACATTTAATTTCTGCGCATACTCAAAATAGCGGGTCATTTCCTTTTCAAACTGATTGCCTCGGAAATCAATTTGGTTGTACTCTTGCACCAAAGGAATGGACTCCATTTCGGGGTCGGAAGTGAGGTACAATTCCTTTATAGAAAGGCCACTCTCGGTATCATCGAACAAGGCCTTTTTATAGTCTTCCAGGGTTTCGGTAACATCATCTATGGTTCGGCTGGCCTGCTTAAAAGTGCGGTCGAGTTGAATGGCGTCTAAGTTGGTATTGTTCCTTTTATATTCATTCAGTCGAGAGATTTGGCTCGAAATTTTCGAGTAAATCTCTTTCCGATCATTCTTGAAATCATGCACCAAACCTACAAAGTCAGTGATGTCTTTCGTTTTAAGGCGTTCGTACACAACATCTAAAGCCGCTCGTTTCTGACTTACCAAAAGCACTTTCTTTCCTCGGGCCATATAATCGGCCATAAGGTTACAAATCAGTTGGGATTTTCCTGTACCAGGAGGACCTTGCACTACAATAGAATTTCCTTTTTTAACCGCCTTAATGGCATTTTCCTGAAAAACATCTTTTCTGAAAGGTGTAAAAGTTTCCTCTTCTTTTACCTTATCCAGAAAGTACCGGTATGGATCAAAGTCGGCTCCAAAGTCATTTTGTTCTGAAAAGTTTTTCTGGGCGAAGAACTCTTCCAGCGAATCCACTTTTAAATTGGCCAGCATATGTTCGTAATCTGGCATAAGGTAAGAATCGGCTTGAGGAAAAATGCCTAATACCGCTTCTGAAACCAAGTTGAGCTTACCAAGATCGTTTTCCTTTTCAAATCCAGCTTTTGAGAATTCAGCAAAAGGGTTCAGTTTATCGGCATAAATTTCGCTTCCGAATCGAATACTGATTTTGCTTTCTTCCAGCAAATCATACAGGCTCGTTCTGAACACGGTACTTCCCTTTTCGAAATCATCAAAAGACCTTTCGAGCAAATCTTCATCAAGGCTTACATTATTAAAATGGGCATAAGCCATTAAAAAACTTTTGTTCAGGGTTATGTTCACATCTGTTCTTGGCTTTAAGCTCCACTCATTATCTTTCATTTCCAGATTCACTGGAAAGAAAATAAGTGGGGCTCGAACGATGGAGCCATCGTTAAATTTGCCCTGCACAAACGGCCAACCAACATAAAGGTCTTTACCCCCAGTTTCATCAAAGAGGAACTGCTCCCTCCTTTTCACTTTTCTCAACCTAGTAGCCAATTGATTGGAACGCGCATCTCTAGCGTCTGAATTTGGAATAAGCGGAATGGTGGCTTTCTGGGCAATAATATCTTCTATAATTCGAAAAGAAGGCTTTAAGTCCATATGATCGAAATCGTGGAGATCGATAAACTGATCGGACAAAAGCTTGAGCAACACCAGCGAGCGGTTGTTCGCTGAAAGGTTTGTCAATCGCCTGAGGTAGGATTGCAAAATGTGTTGCATAAACGAATTTAAGAATTAGTCTTTGGTTCGGGCAAAATCGGTGGTTCTTTATTCAAAAAAAGAATACTGGAAAAAGCATTTTATTCTTTCCAGCATCTATAAAAAAAGACTAGAAAAGAATTATTTGTACTCTTTAGGAATCATTCTGACCAAATACTGATCGTTTTCGTCTTTATGGAGGTAGTATAAAAACCAACCGCACTCTTCGGCAATGTCTGCAAGGGTATCTTCATCAATATATACCCAATCAAACCACTCACCTTTTTCGCCTAGGTATTCGTATTGAAAGCTTACTTCGCCATAATATTTGTCTGTTGGTAGGTCTTGGCCTTCATACAAATACTTAATATCTGAAGTGTCAAAAATCAACTGCCCTTCAGGTTTTAACAGGGTTTTGGCATGATCTAAAAATGTTTTTAATCGGTTGAGTTTACCCACCATACCTATCCCATTCATCAGTAGAATTATGGTATCGTATTTCTTTTGGTTGAATTTGAAGTAATCCGCTTGAATGGCATTTTTTAAGCCATCCTTTTTCATTAGATCAACGGCATGACTTGAGGTATCGATAGCGGTAACCGTCTTACCCATTTGTTGCAATACTAAGGCATGGCATCCTGTTCCTGCACCCACATCCAGGATGTCGCCATCGGCAATGGAAAGTGCCATTTGCTCCATTTCAGGCATCTCTTCATAGCTTCTAAAAAAATACCATACAGGCATTTCTTCGGCCTCACCATAAGAAGTATTAAGTATAAGTGATTGATCCTCTTTTCCAGCATGAAAATCGTTGAGTGCCTTTCCGTAAACATCCATGGCATAAAAGTACATTAAGAAAATGAAAGGACTGAATATTCAGAATTTCATTGCAATAAAAATTGGCCTCTTCTATTCTTCTTTGTCCGCACATACAGGCTCTTATAGTTTCAGTTTTGAAAACTATCCTTTCTGATATTCACATTTTTGAATACAATAATCATATATAATTAAACTCAGGAATTAGTGTACCAAAACCATTCACACCAAAAAATGAGGTGCGTAAATAATTTGAATTTATAAGTCTGCCAACTATACCCACCTTTGTGTGTTATTACATACAAACAAAAAAGCATTGAATTTCAATAAGTTAACAACCTTACTTCTAGCATTAGTTTGGTCCATTAGTGTAAATGCTCAACAAGAGCGCAAATCGTTTGAAGCGGTAAGGACCAATGAAAAAATCACTATTGATGGTGTAATGGATGAAGATGTGTGGTGTCAGGCTCCGTTAGTTACAGACTTTATTCAAAACAGCCCGAATCCGGGAATGCCATCCAGCAAAAAGACGGAAGTAAGAATGCTTTATGATGATGAAGCGATCTATATAGTTGCACAGCTTTATGATAAAAAAGAAGATGTTTTTAACCTGCTTACCAACCGTGACAACATTGGTAATTCAGATTATTTTGGGGTGAGCTTTGACCCTTATAATGCTGGGCTTAACGGTGTAGGGATTTTCGTAACTGTTGCTGGTGTTCAGTATGACACCCGATATTCAAACGGTGGCAACGAAAGTATTTGGAGAAACGACTCAGGATGGAATGCTGTTTGGCTCTCGTCTGTAAAAATTAACGATGAGTACTGGACTGTTGAAATGAAAATACCTTATGCGGTATTGAGATTCAGTTCTCAAGATGTGCAGAACTGGGGTATCAACTTTATGCGCCAAAACACTTCTTTAAATGAAAGCTCCTATTGGAGCCCGATAGACCCTGAAATTTCAGGTTATTTGAACCAAGCTGGTGTGGTCAAAAACATTAAAAACATTAAGCCCCCAACCCGATTGTTTTTATATCCATATGTATCAACCGTTGTTAACAGGGCTACTGGAGTTGGTGCAAGCAACCCAAGGCTAAACGGAGGTATGGACATAAAGTACGGAATTAATGATGCCTTTACTTTGGACATGACCCTTATTCCTGATTTTAGTGGAGTAAGATCTGACAGACAAGTACTTAACCTCAGCCCGTTTGAAGTTAAATTTGACGAAAACAGAGCATTTTTTACCGAAGGAGTTGAGCTTTTTAATAAAGCGGGCCTATTTTATTCCAGAAGAATTGGGGGCACCTTTGGCCACAGAAGTAGAGCACTTAACAACAACGAATCGGTTATTTATTCACCCGATGCCGCGCAGCTTATTAATGCGAGTAAAATTACAGGCCGAACTAATAAAGGCTTGGGGATTGGGTTCTTTAATGCCATTACTAAACCCACCTATCTAGAAGTTGAGAATATTGATACTGGTGAAAAAACCCAAGTAGAAGCAGACCCACTCACCAATTTCAACGTAATTGTTCTAGATCAAAATCTAAAGAATAACTCTAGTGTAACACTTACGAATACGAATGTTACAAGAGCAAAGAAGGGAGATGATGCCAACGTAACGGCTTTCAACTTTAGACTCAATGATGCCAATAGAAATTGGCGTGCTTCTGGTTTTTTTGGCTACAGTAACATAGCTTCTTACGCAGATGACATCAAAGACACCAAAAGTGGAATAAAATACAATATTGGAATTAGTAAGAATAGAGGGCAATTTCAATACGGTATAAACAGAAATGTAGAATCAGACACTTACGATATCAACGATTTAGGCTTTTTGCGCCAATCTAACCAAATAGAGCATGGAGCAAACTTCTCATTTAATCAGTTTAGCCCAGTAGGAGCATTTAACAACTACAGAATCAGACTCAATGCAAACCACGAACAACTATATGAACCACAAGAATTCTCGTCTTGGAGATACAGTATAAACGCTAGCGGGCAACTTAAAAACTTTTGGAGCTTAAGTACTGAATTCAACCAAAGCCCTGGAACTAGCAATGACTTTTTTGAATCCAGAGTTGCAGGCTATGTGTTTAAAAAGCCAAGTTACCATAGCGGAAGAATAAACATAAACACCGATAGTCGTAAGCAGGTAAGGGTATCTGGTAATTTAAGGTACGGAAGACGTCCTGATTGGGACCAGACGGACATTTCCTCAAATCTTTCTGCTAGAATTAGGATTGGAGAGCGATCGGAAATCAGTCATAATCTGGAAATCAGTAGACAAAATAATGAAAGAGGCTATGCACGAAGATTATACGACAGCGGAACGGGTGATTTAGAGTCAGTGATTTTTGGTAGAAGAGAAGTAAGAAATTTCACCAATACATTAAACGGAAGTTACATTTTCACCAACAGAATGGGGCTTACCCTTAGAGTGAGGCACTACTGGAGCCGTGTAGACTATAAAGAGTTTTATGAACTTACTGAAAATGACGAACTCATAGCCACAAACTACACTGGTATCGATTCAGGAGAAAGGGTTGATAACAGAAACTACAATGCCTTTAATATAGACATGGAATACAATTGGCAATTTGCCCCTGGTTCTGAAATTAAAGCCATTTGGAAAAGAAGCATAGGTACAAACGACTATGACACTCAATTGCGTTTCTTCGATAACTTCAACAACACTTTTGGAGCGCCAAATGTGGATTCAATTACCATTAGAATGGTTTATTTTATCGATTATCTAAACATTAAAAACATCTTCACCAAAGGCTAATTGTAATTCAAGTATTCAGTGGTTACCTTACTGGCCTAATAAAAAAGGTCATCAATTATTTAGCACATTTATATCTCTCAGGGTCACACTCAAAAATTGCCATTGGTAATTTCTTGGGCGATTTTGTGAAGGGAAATCAATATCAAGACTATGAGCCTGATATTGCCAAAGGTGTGCTGCTACATCGCGAAATTGACCGTTTTACCGATTCACACGAAGTGGTAAGTGAGAGTAAAAAAAGACTTTCAGAAAAATACAGGCATTATTCGGGCGTAATCGTTGATATGTTCTATGACCATTTTTTGGCCAAAAACTTTAATGAGTTTCATTCCGATGATTTGAAAACTTTTTCTGAAAATCACTTTAAGCAACTATTGGCCTTTCAAAACCAAATGCCTTCTCGTGCTCAACACATGTTACCTTATATGGTTTCAAACAATTGGCTCTTGGCATATGCCGAAATAAAAGGAATTCACCGTGCGCTTTTAGGTTTGTCTAGAAGAACCAAATTCGATTCGAAAATGGATGAATCAATTCAGGATTTAACACGAAATTATTCGATGTTCGAAGAAGAATTCAGGCTATTTTTCCCCGACATTCAATTACACATTAGCGAATTCAGAGAAGATTTGATTAATTCGTAACACATGATTATTTCTAAGCCCAAACGTAAGACTATCTTTTCCCTAACGGTTTTCACTCTAATTTCCGTTATAGGGGCACTCTACTTTATGCGTCAAGTTTTGGCAGAGCCATCGGGTACATGGAGGTATATTTTACTAGGCTTTTTATTGGTGGTTTGTTCCATTATGCTGTATAAGCTTATTTTCAATTATAAAGTATTGAAAATTGGCTATGACCAAATTCATGTTTACTACCCTTTCAGGTTCTTTAAATCAGTACAAGAAATATCTGAATTAGGGGCGTGGCAAGAAACTATTATTCACACCAATAAAACCGAATACAAGCAGCTTAAGTTGGTTTTCATAAATAAGGGCTATGTAAAAATATCGAATCAAGAAAACAGCGATTACGATAAAGTATACAAATACATTAAAAAGAAGGCGCCCAAAAAAGAGGTAAAAGAATGATTAAAAACGCACTCATTGTAGCTCTAGGTGGCGCAGTAGGGAGTGCCTTACGGTATGTAATTCAGAATACCATTCATTCAAAATACCCTAACCTATTCCCCTATGGTACTTTTGTAGTAAATATTGCAGGCTGCCTCCTTATCGGCCTATTGATGGGTTGGGCTACGCAAGAAAAGCTCCTTTCTCCTCAAATCAACCTTTTGCTTATTGCTGGCTTTTGTGGTGGATTTACCACCTTTTCTACTTTTGCCTATGAAGGCAATACTCTTCTACTTGAAAACAAACCACTACAAGCTTTATTGTATATAGCGGCCAGTGTTGTTGTGGGAATGATTGCTGCTTACTTGGGTTTGAAGTTGGCGAAGTGATTAGTAATTTTGGATGACCGAAGACTAATTCTAGAATTTGTCAAACTTGTCCAATAAACAATTTAAAAGGACTATCTTAACATTGTTTCTCGAAAAGCGAATTTTGGGTTTTAATATTTACTTGAGTTTCAAATAAAATTCTAATTACTAAAATAAATAGTCAATAAAACTACTTACTTTAGTGATTTTATGTCGTATGAATGAAATAGTAGAGGAAGGACTAAAGAAATTAGAAATGATTGGAGATTCCAATCATACATCAGGCCTTGTCTCTGTTCATAACCATCAAGGCCGCATAGCTCCTGAAGAATACTTAGTTCTTGAAAACGCCAAGAAATACAGAGCTGATTTTGTGTATTTCAGGAGGTTTCAAAATAGACCTTCCATCCCTCAAATTTTCATTTATGATTTCACAAATAAGATTGGGGTTGAGGAACAAGAGCTAACTCAGTTACACAAACAACTTTACAGTTCCGCTCAGGTTCCAATGTTCTTTGTGCTTACAAAAAAAGACATAAGAATCTTTAATTGTTTTGAAAGACCATCTGAAGGAAATCAACTAAAGTATAAGCCCTTAAAGGTTATAAAGTTGGCTGCAGATGTTTCTAAAGCTGTTCAACAAGAATATGATGAGTTTTCTGGAAGGGCTTTTGATAATGGAACATTCTGGGAAAACTCAAAGTATAGCAAGCAGTTTAAGTTTAGTAATAGCGCATATGAGAAATTACTTGTTGAATTAAAACAAGCATTAAGGGACATAATCAAAACGAAAGTCCTACCCGCCAATATTGCTAGAAAGGTAATGGTGACCTCTATCCTTGTAAGGTATTTGGAAGAACGTGAGGATGAAGAAGGCAGAAAAGTGTTTCCAAGTGACTTTTTCAGCAAGTTCATTCCCAAAGGAGAGAAATTCACCGATGTTTTTGAAAAGAAGGGAGCATATCTAAACCTTTTGGATTTCTTGGCCGAACATTTCAATGGGGGCATCTTTCAAGTAGATCATGATGACAGAGAGTTCCTCAAAACCGCTGATTTAAGTAGATTTGGCTTGTTTCTGGAAGGTGAGGCAGAAGGTCTTCAACGGGTTTTATGGAAACTGTATTCGTTTAATGATCTACCTGTAGAGCTAATTAGTAATATCTATGAGGAATTTCTTGGGAAGCAACGAGGTGTAGTTTACACACCTCCATTTTTAGTCAATTTCCTCCTTGATGAATCTATGCCTCTTGAATCAGAGGCTACTGACTTTAAAATTCTCGATCCAGCATGTGGGTCGGGAGTTTTTCTTGTTGGTGCATATAGAAGGCTTATTCATAGATGGAGAAGAAATAATAGTTGGAAAAGACCATCATTAGACACACTCAAAAGTTTACTCAGAGAAAACATCTTTGGAGTTGAATTGAACAAAGATGCCGCTGACTTGACCATCTTCAGTTTAAGTTTAGCTCTGTGTGATGAGTTAACCCCTTTACAAATCTGGGAGGAATTAAAATTTGACAATCTTCATGAGCGAAATATTATTCATGACGACTTCTTTAATGTATTAGCATCAAATAAACTGCAACAAGAATTTGATCTGATCATTGGTAACCCACCATTTGATTCAAACTTAACAGAACCTGCAAAAATTATTGAGGGCAAAGCTTTACTGGAAAGAAATGAATCAAAGGTAAATAAAAACTCCAAACAGATAAAATTACCTGATAATCAGGTATCGCTTCTCTTTCTTGAACAATCAGTTAGGCTTTGTAAAACAAAAGGTTTGGTATGTCTTATCCAACCGACCGGGCCTCTTCTCTATAACAGCTCCTCCACTCAATTCAGAAAACTTTTATTAGAGCAATATAATATCCCACAGATTGTTGATTTCACACACATTAATAGGATTTTATTTGGAGCAAAAGGAGATGTTGGTACAGCCGCAATATTCATAACTAATGAAAAGGCAACAGAAAAAGGAGTACTACACATTACTGTTCGTAGAACTAAACCTCATAAGGAGAAACTCTATTTTGAACTAGATACATATGATTTTCACCGTATTCCTAGACGATTGGCTTTGAATGATCCGTTGATTTGGAAATCGAATTTTATCGGTGGAAGTAGATTTCACCAGTTGATTTCGAGGATATCTGAAAATCAGTCTTTGAAGTCTTTCTTGAAAGGCAAAAAAGAATTGGGTTGGGCGATGAGTGAGGGTTTTACTGCGGCCACCAAAAATGATTTTAAGAAATTAGAAAAGTTAAAAGGAGATGGTGATCAAAAACCTCTGCAAGATTTTATAGATCGTCTTTCATCTCCTGCTATAAATAGCAAAAAATTTCTTCCGACAGAATCAATGACTATTAAGGGTATTGATTTATCAGCTTTGGAAGATAAACCCCCAGTAAAATATTTTCACAGTACGGGTAACGAAAATGTCTATTTGTCTCCACACATTCTTATAAAAAAGCTATTTGTTGAGCGTTTGATGCCAGTATCCTTCATTGAGCAGGATTTAACCTTTAAGGATAGAATTGTAGGTATTCATGCTCCTGAGGATCAAAAAAATGAGTTGATAGAATTATATGATTTATTGTCCCAATCTGAGGTGAACATGTTTTATATGGCTAGTACTAGCTCAGAGTTTTTGATAAGCAGGTCGTCATCTTTTCAGAAAAGGGATTTGGATAACTTTAGAATTCCATCTGATGAAGGAAACTTTGGTTTAAATTCATTCGAAAAACTTTTAGTTGATGACTTCTGGGATTACCTCGTAGATTTTAAAAGAAATGGTGAAAGCTCACCAATAGCAATTCAAAACGTAAAATCAGATAACCTTCAAAAGTATGGAGAAGTCTACTGTGGTATATTGAGTAAGGTTTATCCTTCGATTAGACCATATGAGTACTTCGAAACCAATTCTTATATCTGTTACCCATTTTATTTCGGCAAAAACACACCTGACATTGACTTTTCCAACGCTGATGAAGCCGAAAATCACCTGGAAGCTTTGGTAAGAAAAAACCTCAATGCAAGTTTAAGACTTACCCGCATTGTGAGAATGTATGAAGGGAACGTCATTTACCTGATTAAGCCTAAGAAGCTTCGTTATTGGCTCCAGTCGATTGCTCTACGAGATGCAGACGAAACATTTACAGACCTTAGAAAACAGGGGTATTGATGTTAGCAGATCGAATTGAAAATATCGGTAGTGGAGAGCTTTCTGAAGGAGTTGAAATTGACGCTTCCATAAAGGCTGTTATTGAATTCATCGAAACTCACTTTTCTCACTTCTCTGAGAAAGTCAAAGGAGAAATTACTGCAAGTGAAAAAGCCCTAACTGATAAACTTTGCAAATACCTTAACCGAGTAGCAGAACCTTATCCATTTTACTTTCACCATGAAAATGTAGAAGACCCAAGCTCGGGGATAAGTGCACAAACAGATATAGGCACTCTTTCAACAGATGAACAAATAACCGTTGGGGATAGACATTATAATGAGTTTGACTCTTTTTTTTCGATAGAGGCAAAAAGACTGCCCACGCCCGGCCATAATAGAGAAAGAGAATATGTAATAGGCCACCAAAAACCAAACGGAGCAATTGAACGATTTAAAAAAGGAATACACGGTAGGAATCTTAATTATGCCGCTGTTATTGGCTATGTTCAAAATGAGGACTTCGACTTCTGGTTTCTTAAAGTAAACGGTTGGATTGAAGAGTTAATCAAGACTTCTCCAACTGAGTGGATGGACGATGATAAGCTGAGAAAGATGGCCGAATCGAATGATCAACTGGCAAAATTCGAATCCGACAATATTCGAATTCCAGCCAAGTCTAGTTCAGACAAAATCAGACTCTTTCATTTTTGGATAACTCTGGTAAACTAAGTTTACACTATGAAATCTGTTTAATCCGCGACACTCAAGTTCCGGCTAATGACTCCAATCATAAGTATTCAGCTTCATTAAGCAAGCGATCAATAAGTCAATCGAGCCTTGAATATCATCTTTATGTGCCATTTCAATTACTTGATGTAAATGGCGAGTAGGGATAGAAACCGCTCCTGAAATTGCCCCGTTTTTACCCATTCGCTGAACTCCAGCCGTGTCGGTTCCGCCAGCGGTAAGTATTTCTGGCTGCCATTTAATTTTCTCAGAATTGGCAGTTTGCTTCATAAATTCCACCATACGATAATCGCAAATGGTTGAAGCATCCATAATTTTAATGGCTGTACCCTTTCCTAATTCAGTCACTTTTTCGTGTGGTTGCGCTCCCGGTAAATCGAAAGCAATTGTGGTATCTAAACCAAAACCAAAATCGGGGTTAATAGTATGAGCAGAAACGTTTGCCCCTCTTAAGCCCACCTCTTCCTGTACAGTAAATACTCCATAAACATCATAAGGCTGGTTTTTCAGATTTCTCAAAGCCTCTATCAAAATAAAAACAGAAACACGATTATCAATAGATTTACAGTTAACACAATCGCCCATTTCAATCAATTCCCTTTCTCTAGTAATCGGGTCGCCAATTGATATAAGCTTTTCTACTTCCTCTTTAGGCCTGCCTAAATCGATAAAATAGTCTGATAGTTTGGCCAGTTTAGTACGTTCTTCAGCCGACATTACGTGAATAGGCTTACTACCCATTACGCCAATTACATCTTCCTTACCATGAATAATTACTCTCTGAGCGGTCAGAGTTTTAGGATCGAAACCACCTAAAGTATGAAAACGCACAAAGCCATTATCATCAATATGGGTTACTATAAAACCAATTTCGTCCATATGAGCCGCTACCATGGCCTTTTTCCCATCAGGATTATTTACTCCTTTTTTAATGGCTATTACATTGCCCATATTATCTACCGACAACTCATCTACCAAAGGGGAAACTTCTTTAATTACCAAATCGCGAATTCTCTTTTCAAAACCAGGCGCTCCAGCCTCTTCGCAAATTTTCTTCAGAAGGGATACATTAATACTCATATGACGTACAATTTTACGCACGAATATAGAGCTAAATTAAAAGCAGAAAAAGAGAATTAAAGGTCTTCGGCAAGCGTAAACACTACTGTCATAGAATAAACACCAGCACTATACCCCATAGTAGGTGTTAGTTTATAATCAATTCTAAACCTGTGTGTAAAAGCATTGCTGCTTGGGTCGCCCGGAGCATTTGCACCTATGCCGCTAGCCGTCAACGGGTCATCGGCAGCCGAACCAATTAGAAAAATAGGTGATGAGTTGTCTTGTAACTGAAAGAAAGCACTCTGTTGAGAGGTTCCTCCTGGGCTAGAAGCCCTTAACTCAAGTATTGAAACAGGAACATTTGAAGTACCTGCGCTAGAATAAGAGTCGAGTAAATCCCATCTGCCTGGAACATTGGTTTGTGCACCAACATATAAATCCCACTGAGCGCTAGATTCTACTGTGATTTCGGTTGCTCCGGCTAGAATAATTCCATTGTTGTATTGCCGGATGGTGTTAAAAGTAAAATTGAGGTCTGTTCCTCTTGTAATGTTGATATCAAGGCTTTGAGATCGAGCAAAAGAGGAGATAAGTGAAAGTAAAAATATGAAGCACCAGCCTCTAACCATGTATAAAAGTATATAAAATTAAAAGAGGTAGCAATATGCTACCTCTTTTTACCAATCAACATAAATCGAACTAACTTTTACTACGTCTTAGTAAAAAGTAATTTCTTTCTTATAAATCTTCTGCAAGTGTGTAAATCACGTTCAAGCCATAAAAACCAGCTTGATACTGAGCAGTCAAAGTAGGTACAATTCTGTAGTCTACTCTGAAAAAGTGTGAATCTGGGGTTGTTAAGTAAGTACCCGCAGCAATACCGTCACCAGCACCTACAGTTCCTACAATATCTAACCTAGTATCGGTAAGAGAAGTAAAGTTTGTAAGGGCAGAAGTACCAGCACCATCAATTACTCTTACTTCTAACAAAGTAGAAGGAACAGTAGAAGTACCCGCACTAGAGAAAGCTTGTAACTGAGCCCAGTTAGTAGTTTCTGCTTGTACATACAAATCCCAAGGAACAGTAGATTCTACTCTAAGTTCAGTAACGTTTGGCTTAATAATACCATTAACATAACTAGGAATTGTGTTGAAAGTGAATTCTACGTTAGGGTCTGTAGCCAATGTTAAATCAAGAACACCTTGAAGATCCATAGCTACATAAACGAATTCATTATCGTCTGGTAGAACTTGAGCATTCGCTTGAAAAGCGGATGTAACAGCGAGTAATGCGGCAATAGCCAGCACTCTCAGTTGAGCAACTTTTTTCATGAGTATTTAATGTTTAGGTTAAAAGTTTTGACAGGTGAATATATGGACTTATTTTCATATCTAAAACTATTCACAAGAAATTTTTCTTCTTTTTTAAAAGAAATACCCCTCTGAAAGGCTGAAAGGCAGATTTTATCTGTGAATATTTTTTCCATGAAAGAATTATTTACCCTTTTCAGGTATAGTAATTTCAATTTCGGCAGCAGCCACTTCGTCTCGGTTACCATAATCCAGTACCCCAAGCACCGAATATCGGCCTGGCGGAAAATCTTTTGGTATTTGAAAGTGTACATCTCGATTGCTCGCTGGCAAAACGGTAAAGTTTTTAGATTCCAAACGTCTTGTTTCTCCATTTCCAAGATTGGTCACTTCAGCATAGGAATTACATTTTAGAAAAGTTTCTCCGGTATTTTTAAGTCGCAATACCAGCTCTTCTCCTTTATGGGTAAAATCGATGACTTCGCCTTTTGAAAAAGTTACACTTGGTGGAGTTTGAAATACGTACACTCCAAACCTATACGACTGATTTAAATTAACAATCAAGCCATCACTATCCTTTTGTTGCGCTTGACGCTCATTGGCTATACGAATGTAGGCAACGGCCCAGCGCGCCATTAATGCGGTTGAATCTTGAGGTACATCCAAAGCCAGCATTACTTCTTGCTGTTCGCCTGGTGCCAATTCGAAAAAAGCAGGGTCAGCGCTTAGCCATTCTGCACATGAACGAGGCAATTCTCCTTTCTGCAAAAACTGACTTTTACCCGCTCTTGTAGCATCAAAGTCACCAAAATCCACTTGGAAGGTTTGTGTTTCTTCTGAGTTATTAGATACCGTAATTCTTCCTCGGCCACTTCCGCCTGGTGAAACTTTAAAATTCAGCCTTGTAGGTGAGGTAGATATTTTTTGACCATAGCCTTCAAAAACCACAAACATAAGTAAGCAGGCCATTGCCAACTTAGTAATCAGTTTGCTGTTTTTTGATTTACGTTCAATTTTCATGAGCTCATCAATTTATTTATTGTCTTCTTTATTGTCGAATTTCTTAATATTTATCCTTCTAGATTTTTCTATCAAGTAAAAAGTCACCTGATAATTTACATTCACGTTGTTCACGTTTAGGGTATAGCTACTTTGAGCAAACTGAAACTGTTCATCAACGGCTTGTTCGTTCACCTTAATGGTATATAAGCCAAAAGGAACATACAGATTAAACTCTCCTCCTTGCCCGCTTAAAGCAGAATAACTGTTTCCTAGATTATCTGTCATATTTACTCGAATGCCTGAAAGGTTCATTCCATCAGTTCCCAGAGCCGAATACTGAGCTTGCTGAAGAATAATATTGCCTTTTACTTGTACTCCGCGTTTTAAAGGAATAAAAATAGTACGGTCGTTGTCTAGTAGTACGGTTTGGCCATCACCTTTAAACCAACCTTCCACATTTGACAAGACATCCGATTTTATTTTGTACTCCCCTTGGGTTAGATTTTTGAAAATCACCACCCCTTGGTCATTTGTCATTAATGCCATATCGTTGACAGTGATTAAGGCATCATTAACGAAATCTTCTCCTACATCTCTTCTGTTGTTTCCGTTCAAATCTTTGAACACTACAACCTCCAAGTCATGGCTCTTGCTACCTGGCCTTTTAACATTGAATGTTTTTTTGATTCCAAAACGTAATAAAAAATTGCTTTGGGTGTAAGTATTGAAAACGCCATCGCCTAAAGCATTTACACTTGGTAGCGGGCTTTCTCCTTGATTAATTCTGAAAAGTTCGCCTGTTAAGGTAAACTGAAAATCGTTTTTAGAGTAGTAAGTCAGCATAGGGCTGAAATTGCTGCGAACGCGAGCTAGAACTGATTCGTAGCCAACATTGAAAGTAGGCCGAACTGAAAGGCGTGCTTTTCGGAAATTAAGATTGGCAAAAGCCGAAATATAGGCAGACTGAGGGTTGATACCATCTTCTACCACCCTAAGGTTATCTAAAACATTATATGGCCCATAATAATATCTGGCGGTTACATTAAGGTTTTTATACCTAAGAGTATTTTCCCAACGGGCAACTAAATAAGGGTCTACATCATAATCTTTTGCTTTGGTAAAGCCAGTATAGAACCGAGAGTAGATTCTAAATTTTGATTGCATGTTACTTGAGAAAAGAACACCCCCGCCTGTAGTAAAGGTTTTAATGCCTAAAACTTCATCGTCATGAATTCGCGGAAACAGTACGAAATTGCCGCTTTCGGTACTCCAACCATATTGAAATTCGTATACGTTTCTTTTAAATTCATTTTTAGGGAAAAGAAAGCCTTTGCTATAAATTTCGGCATTTCTGGAGTTCAAATCTGTTTTTAAACTGAAAAACTGACCGTCTTTAAATGGGTATCTTAAATTTACATTAAGTGAAGTGGTTCCTCTGTATTGAGATAAAAAGTTAGGGCTGTTCAATCTGGCCTGAGATGCCAAACTAATACCCTTATAGGTTACCGTATATCTAGCCCCAAAACCATAGCCTGTGGTTTCAAAAGGATTGGTGCTTTGGGTATGCTTTTCTTGGCTAAAACCAGCATTTACACTTAATCTCTGGCTTTGGCTTATTCTGTAACTACCTTCTACGGTTGCCAAACTTCCATCAATATCATTAAACTCATCTTTTCGACTGACCGCCTGCGCTTCTAGCTGAATCCCTTTCCCTCCATTATACCCCACTCTTGCACCAATATTTGTGAGGTAATTTTCAAGGTTTCCGTTTTGCTGACGTCTAACGTAAATTCCACCAACTTTAAATTTATCATACCTATAATTGCCTTTAATCCCTGTTCCATTCAGTAGAATCTCCATGTTATCTCCAATATCACCTGCCGCCACCTGATATTTGGGAGTAGTGTATTGAACAAAGCGATATGAACCTAAAAACTGAGTGCCAGTGTAAGCACTGTTCGAAATGATTGTTTGGTAGTAGTATCTGAGGTTTTTGTTTAAAGCTAAATCAGTATCACCATAAAGATCGAGACTGAAGTTTGTGAATTGTGAAAGAATATTATATGAATTAAACTCCATGGTAATCGGGATACTTGAATTACCCTCTTCGCTTTCAGCTTTTATTTCATTGCCCAATCTTAATAACTCTACTCTACCTCCAGAACTGGCACTTCCGCCAGAGTTATCTTTCACTTGAATTTGTACTCGGTAAGTTCCTTCGTCAGTCTCTTGCTCCATCATTGGCTTTGCCGAAAAAAAATCTTCCTTTTCTTTTCCACTAGTAAGTTTTGCAATAAATCGCAAAGTAGTATCTACCCCAACTGGTAGATTCATCGAAAAAGCATTCTCTGCTATTGGATTACCTTGGCTGTCGGTAATATTCACTTTTACTGGAGGCGAAAAAAACACATACACATCCTCATTGGAGTTACCCGTGTTTGTAAAATTAATCCTGAAACTTGTGCTGTCAGCTGTTGAAGGAAAATATGCCACTTTATCTACTACATTGGCCCTCCATTGCGAGAATTTCTTGATTTCTAAATTCCAAGGCGTGCTTGCCAGCAATATATTTTGATTTGAAACAGCCGAGGCATTTACAAAGTAATTTACGTTTCCTTCAGCGTTTTTTTGTGGAATAATTCGGACTGGAATAAAAATAGAATCGTTGGCGGCAACGGTGTAGTTCTTATCGCGGCTAGAAAGGGTAGACCAACCTGCGGGCGA
Organism: Roseivirga seohaensis subsp. aquiponti; assembly: GCF_001267955.1. NCBI lineage: Bacteria > Pseudomonadati > Bacteroidota > Cytophagia > Cytophagales > Roseivirgaceae > Roseivirga > Roseivirga seohaensis. Next base: position 4,613 of record NZ_JSVA01000035.1, on the reverse strand, counting down.
TGAAATATCTAAGCTAAATGTTACTCTTCGGGAAGTGCCATTTTTTACGCGAAGAACGTTAGTGGCAACTTCATCAACCGACCCAATGGTAGTACCATTGACAAAGGTCAGCGTGAATCCATTGGCGACTACGCTGTTATTTTGAGCTTTTGCATGAGTGCAAATTATCAGAAACAGCACGCCAATCACAGTAACGGAGAAAAATCTCCACAGCCTGAGAGAGCAGTTGATCACAATTGAGTTAGCACGTTTGGTGTTAGGTAATGGTCAAAGATAGAAAACTCTATTTAATTTCCTACAATAAGAGCACTTACCTTTTCGTTGAAAAAGGCCTTTAGAATGTGTAATGGGTATTTTTAACTACCAATTGCATTTTTTGAACTGTGAAATCAAATTATTTTTTCACTACTAAAATTTATATTCAACGCTCTCTCTAGTAAATAGTAACTATTCACACCTAAATCCATAGAAATTCCTCTTGGATTTAATAATGTAATGCTATGATAATACAATACATTCAGGCAGTACTTATCTAATTAAAAAAGACAAAAAGACTTGACGATTTAAAAGCAAAAAGCCCCGATAAAATCAGGGCTTTGAGTGCGCACGAGAAGATTCGAACTTCCACACAACTTAATGCACCACCCCCTCAAGGTGGCGTGTCTACCAATTTCACCACGTGCGCATGGTTTTTAAATTAGGGATGGCAAAAGTAGATAAGTTTTGATTCAATTCAAACAGAGGCCTAAACCATTTACATTTAATCGAATTGTAAATAGGTAGGAACCTTTCTACATTTAAACTCTGAAAAATCGCTTTTATGAATAACCTGAACAGAAATGCCATTGTAGGACTGATCTTTATACTGATCGGTACAGTATTTCTATTAGATAACCTCGACATTATTTCGTGGCACTATAGGCGATATATTTTTCAATGGGAAAACATCTTGATTATTGTTGGCGCTATTCTAATCCTTAACAAAGAGAATGCAAAAACAGGCGGAATACTTATGGGGATTGGTGTTTTGTTAAACCTAGATGAGTGGTTTAACCTTGATGTTAGCATATTTGACTTATGGCCTTTGGTATTTGTAGTTGCTGGCATCGCCATAGTAAACCGAAATAAGGAAACGAAAGACAATAGGTACGACCCAAATACTGGAAACTTAGACGCCAATAAAATAAACGACACAGCAATTTTTGGTGGTGGAGATAAGGTAATTAATAGCTCTAGTTTTAAAGGAGGCTCTCTAACCGCAATTTTTGGAGGGTCGACAATAGACCTAACCCAAGCCAAACTGGCCGATGGCCGTAATGAAATAGATGTATTCTATATGTTTGGTGGTTCGAAAATCCGTGTACCTCAAGATTGGAATGTACAGGTAAGTGTTACTGGTATTTTTGGCGGAATGTCGGATAAAAGAAAACTGATAGATCCGCAAGCCGATGGGAACAAAGAGCTTATAATCCGCGGGACCGCAATTTTTGGTGGAGCTGAGGTAACCAACTAAAAAACTGGCGGCCCATTCAGCAGCATTTAAGTTTAAATTATTCCCCGAACGAATAAAACTTAAAGTTTTATTTATAAATTAGTGACACACAAACTCAACCAAGCATGTCATTAACAAGGGATATTATTAAAAGCCAGGTGGTGCAGCCTGCGTTATTATCAGTTGCCGATTTCACTGGAGATATTGAGGATTTTAGCTTCACCAACTTCCAGCCTACACACCAATCCGTATTTCTTAACAAAATAAAGTCTACCTTAAATGGGATACCTGTAACCGATGGAGGCACTCCTTACCCTCAATACATGTACGACATTATCTTGAACCCTTCTATTTTTTCGGATTGGGCAACCATAAAAGATTGTATTGACTACACCACAAACAACTATAGCACAGGCCCCCGTTAATCATGAAAAAGCTCTTTATTATTCTCCTGCTAAGTTTTGGGTTTAGTCTACAAGCCCAATATTCGTTTACTACGGTAGTTAATACTCCTTTAACTCCTTCTGTAAATATTGTGATTTCGAACTTAGGAAACGGTTCGCCTATTAATCAAATCCGTTCATTGGTTGTTTATGATTCAATCAAAAACTCCATCAACTTTTACTCCAATGGCAAGCCAGTTTTATTGAACAGCCCCGATACCCAAGTAAAAACTCGTTTTCAAAATAATGCCATACAGGTAGAATTAACCAAGGTGAGCAAATCTGACTTAGTGCTGCTCCAAAATTTAGGAAGTAATGTTTATTTAAGCTCTAATTCTGACATTTCTCTAACCCTTAATTCGGGCTCTCTAGTCATTCCTAAAACCAGTTTGGAGTCCCAATCATTAGGAAAAATTTTGATTACCAATGACCTAATGGAAACCTATTTTGGTGCCTTTGGTGGTGAATATGCTTATGCAAATAATTCATTCAATTGGAGTTTCACCCCTAAAAGCGAAAGTGATATCAATAAAATGGAGCTTAATGCAGATTTCAGTTTTCATCAGTCTTATCACCTCTCAAAAGGTAAGGCTGGTAATGAAAAACCCTTAGTCTTTTATGCTAAAGGAAGGGTAAGCACCAATGCCAAAGACTCATTAAATTATTTATACATCTACCCTTTAAACTTTGATATTTCGGGAGCCAGTGAGGCTCAAATGATGGCTAGGTTTGGGGTAGAGGGCAATCAAACATTCACTAGCGGGAGAATGGCGTTCAACTTCTCTTATGAAAAACTTATCAGGAATTTGGTCGATTTTACCTATGGTAGTAATAGGCTTAGGTTAAAGCCTGTCCTGAATATAGGCGGAAAAGTTTACAAGGAGTTTGACAATATGAGGATTGGAGCAGAATCTAGCAATGAACTATCGGGTCAAGTATTTGCCAATCTCTACTATAATATTCCCGTGTTCGATAACTATTCTATCATTATAGAATCAAACACGTATTATGACTTCAGCGAAGCCATTAATCCCAACCAAAAGCTAAAGATAAATTACAGTATTGCACTTGGTGTAGACATTCCAAAGTCACCATTCAAAACGCTATTTAAATATAAAGACGGACAAGTGGATGTTAACAATTTTTCTGATAGCAATTTGACCATCGGTTTATTGGCAGACCTTGAATCAGTATTAGGATCAGGTAAGTAAAGCCTTGCTTCAAATCTTTCTCTGGCTCTAAATTTGTAAATGAAGTTCGAAAAAGCCTAAATTCGAACATGATCAAATCATTTGCTTTCACTGCTCTTTTATTCATCTCGTTTGGCGCTTTCGCACAAATAGATGATTCTGCTGTTGCGAACTTTGCTAAGTCGTTTTCTGAAAAGAATAATGTACCGATTGAAGAAGTCAACGCCATTCTAAATAAAGCCACTTATCAAGCCGATATTATTGAGAAAATATCGAAGCCTGCCGAGGGTACAATGACTTGGGGGCGCTATCGCAAAATATTCATTACTGACGAACGCATTAATGCGGGAGTTGAGTTTTGGAAAGAAAACAGTGAAACTTTGGCAAAAGTGAGTGCCGACACTGGTGTTCCTGAACATATCATTCTAGGAATTATAGGAGTAGAAACTTACTTCGGAAGAATTAAAGGAAGCTACAAAGTGCTTGATGCGCTTTATACTCTCTCTTTCGGTTACCCTAAACGCTCCAAATTTTTCACTTCGGAACTCGAAGCTTACTTAATATTGGCTAAGGAAGAGAAACTCGACATTGAAACCACAAAAGGCTCTTATGCGGGGGCGATGGGATACAGCCAATTTATGCCTACTAGTTACCGTGCTTATGCCAAAAGTTTTGAAGATAACGGCACAAGAGATTTAATCAATTCGCCAGAAGACGCCATTACTTCGGTAGCCAATTACTTGAAAGTCCATCGTTGGGAGAAAGGTGAGCCTATAACTTCAAAGGCCACTATGACTCGCAAAATCACTAACTTAAATAAACAGGTACTTAAACCTAAAAACAAAGTAAGCGACTATACCGCTATTGGTTTTCAGCCAGCCGAAAAGTTAAATGCCAACAGCCCTGCCACCATGATTATTCTTGAAAACGAACAAGGAGAAGAGCACTGGTTTGGCATGAATAACTTTTATGTAATTACGCGCTACAATCATAGCCCACTGTATGCTATGGCGGTTTATCAATTGGCTGAAGCTGTAAAAGCTAAAAAAGGTAAGGCTGAATAAGAAAACCGAGAAAATACTATTGAGAAAATGACTCACAGCAATATTAATCTGACATTACGATTTTCTAGAGAAACCCTGATCTAAACCGATCAGGGTTTTTTATGCCCTTTAGTGCTCATTGTGAATGATCAAATAAAAAGGGACTACAGCAAAAATGCTGTAGTCCCTTTTCTGTGTTGTTAGGCTCCCTTCTTACCTACTCAACCTCACAATATGCACCCAGCTGTTTTTGAATTGGGTGTTGTTTCTGATTTCTTTCATTCGGGCGATGGCCTTGTCGAAGTCATTCAGGCTTTCGATGTAGAGGTAGTCGAGCTGGCGTTTTTGACTGGTAAACAGGCCTGCATTAGGGTATTCTGCCTTCAGCTCTTCTAAATACAGCTTGCCGTAACGGTTGCCCACCGAGTAAGAGGCTACTACTATC
>NZ_JSVA01000034.1:0-4943 GCF_001267955.1 Roseivirga seohaensis subsp. aquiponti | reverse complement strand
TCAGCATAAAGCTGAACAAGCATATAGTGCCCGAAAGCTCTGTAGAAATAAGCCTGACCTTTGATGTTGTTCTTCTCATCATCACTTCCTTCTACGTTGTCAATTGAATTGATAATGTTGTTGGCATTAACAATAATTGTGTAGTAGAAATTGTAAGTCTGATTTACTAAAGAACTTGTGTTAGATCTGTGCTCAAGCCATTGGTGAACGGCAATAAACCAACCAGAACCCCTTTGTGGGTTAACTACATCTTGTCCTAAGAAATCGTAGTTGATCAAGTGGTCGCCATAACCTCCTGCCTCATCTTGAGAACCACCAGATCCATACATATAGCGGTGAATTCCTTCCAAAGCAGCTCTTTGGTTAACAATAGTGCTCAGTACTTCATCAGCTCCAAGCTGATCGGTAGGGGCAGTTTCTAGGTATTCTTCATTACATGAGCTTATAGCCAGTACAATGAAGAGTAAAATTATTTTTGAAATGTATTTCATTGTCTTTGTTTTAGAAGTTTAGGTTAACGCCCAAGGTTAATACTCTTGAAGGAGGGTAAAGTCCAACATTTTGTGTTCCGTTAAACGACTCCATAGGGTTCATGCCTTTTCTTGCACTTACGAAGAATAGGTTTTCAGCCGAAACATAAGTTCTAAGGCTAGAGATTCCTAAGCTCTGAAGAGAGGCTTTTTTGAACTCGTATCCTAAGTTGATGTTTCTAAGGTTTAAGAATGAAGCATCAGTCAACCATCTGTCAGAGCCTGCTACGTTGTTTGTGTTGTTGTTGATAGAGATTCTAGGTACATCAGTGATGTCACCTGGCTTTTGCCATCTGTCAGCAATACCAACGCTAAGGGCTCCGCCATCAAGAACACCCATTAAGCCTGCATAGTTACCATCATAGATTTTACCACCTAGGCTGTAGGCAAACATTACAGAAAGGCTAAATCCTTTGTAGTTTAGGCTGTTTGTGAATGCACCATAAACGTCAGGAATAGAAGAGCCGCTGTAGTGGTAAATTGCATTGTTTTGGTTAGTGGTCACCTGAACACCATTGATTTCTCTCAAAAGGTTGTTAGGAGTAGACTCTGATTCAGGATCGTACACGTAAAGTGGGTTACCTGTGTCAGGATCAACACCATACCAGTCTTTCAACCAGAAGTCATAAATTGATCTGCCTTCTAAAAGCTTCTTAGTTCCATTAATGATACCGTTTTCTCTTGAAGACTCAGGTAATTTGGTGATTTCGTTTGTCAGTACTGTAGCGTTTAAAGCAAAGTTCCACTCAAGTCCACCAGAAGATTTTAAGATGTCAACGTTAGCATCGAACTCTAAACCTCTGTTTACCATTTTACCAATGTTTCTGTTCTGAGAAGTATAGCCTGATTCACTTGGAATTGGCACAGAGAACAATAGGTTGTCAGAGTAACGGTTGAAGTATTCAACAGTACCTCTAACTCTTCCTAGTACTTCGAAGTCAACAGCTACGTCAGCAGAAGTGTTTTTCTCCCACTGAAGACCGTTGTTTCCAACGCTATAGCTAAAGAAACCAGCGTTAGCACCGTTGTTTCTACCAGAAGAGTATAATGTTTGAGAAGGATAGTATCCGCCTACGTTGTCATTACCAGTTTGTCCGTATGATGCTCTAAGTTTTAATTCATCAATCCAGCTCATGCCGCTCATGAAAGCTTCTTCGCTCATTCTCCAGCTACCGCCAACAGACCAGAAGTTACCCCATCTAGCATCTTTAGAGAATCTAGAAGTACCATCTCTTCTGAAAGAGAAAGAAGCGAAATATCTGTCGTTGTGGTTGTAGTTAATTCTTGAGAAATAACCTTCAGTTTTGTATCTGTCAATCTGAGAGTTAGCAGAAACAATAGTAGTATAGTTATCTAAAACAGGGTTGTCTAATACGATATAACCTGTTTTTGCAGCATTAAAGTCGTTGTTTTTAATGCCATAACTTTCGTGACCCAATAAGATGTCAAAACTGTTTCTAGAATCTAAATCTAAAGAGTAGTTGATCAACTGGTTAAAGTTAGTAGTGATGTCAAAGTTGGCGCTCTTAGTGGCTCTACCTACTGGGATATAATCACCTACGTATGGGTTACCATAGAATTGGCCATTTGCAGTTCCGATATCCACACTACCGTTGATTTTTACGCTAAGGTTTTTGATTGGAGTTAACTCCACATAACCTACAGTTCTAAAGAATAAAGCTTCAGTTAAACTGTTGTTCAAAAGTGACTCTTCAGGAGCTTGTCTACCAGAAGTATTATTTGGTCTAGTTGGTAATCCAAATCTACCATCACCTCTATCGAAAGCTTTAGTACCAAAATCAGGGTCAGTGATGTAGTTACCTTGATCATCAATTGCATATACTGGGAAAATAGGTCCCATTCTTCTTGCATTGTAGAATGCGTTAGCGAAACCAGAACCACCACTTGTTACAGAGTTTGTCATTCTGATATCACCAGAGTTGTTTACTCCAACTTTCAACCAATCAAGAACATCAACATTAACGTTTGTTCTTAGGGTATATCTTTCGAAATCAGAGTTTTTGAACACCCCTTTTTCATTCAAATAACCAATAGAAGCATAGTAATCAGCTCTGTCAGTAGCACCTCTTGCGCTGAAGTTGTACTCTTGTCTGTAACCTAATCTTTCGATAGGAGCAAACCAATCTAAATCGTCAGAAGAATATCTAATGCTAGCATTAGGGTTGATAGAACCATCTGCATTGATAATTTGATTGTCAGCAACATTTGTTGCGTTGTAGTGCAGAAGGTCAATTAATTCAGCTGAAGCCTCTGCGCCAGCGGTAGTAGGATCTGTTCCTGCTGTTACTTTGTCATTTCTAAGTGCTTCCCAATACGCTTGGTAATAAGCTAAAGGGTCAAGTCTGTCATATTCTTGAATACCTCTAGCAGATACGCCTTGCTTTGTTGTGAAAGAGAAAGTTGGTGCAGAGTTTTTCTTACCTTGTTTGGTTGTAATGATAATTACACCGTTTGCTGCTCTAGCGCCATATAATGAAGTAGAAGCCGCATCTTTCAAAGTAGAAACTGACTCAATGTCATCAGGGTTAATCCTGTTAATGTTACCACTAAAAGGTACACCGTCAACCACAATGAAAGGGCTGTTGTTACCGTTGATAGAGCCAATGCCTCTTAATCTGATGGCAGGGCTATCACCTGGTTGTCCTGTAGCAGTTGTTACTTGAATACCTGGGCCAGAACCACCAAGCGCAGAAATTGCATTTGAAATTGGTCTGTCTTTGATTTTCTCTGCCGAGAGCGAAGTTACTGAACCTGTGATACTCTTAGTATCTTGAGTTCCGTAAGCTACAACCACAACTTCTCCAGCGTCAATAACGTCAGGTACCATTGTTACATTGATTGTGGTTCTATTGCCAACAGGTTCTTCTTTGGTTTTGTAACCTAAAAACCTGAACACAAGAACTGCATTATCAGCATTTACTGATAACGAGTATTTACCGTCCGATCCTGTTGTCATTCCTGTGGTTGTTCCTTTAATCGAAACAGTCACGCCTGGAAAACTCGAACCGAATTCATCTAGCACAGTACCCTCCACGGTACGTTGCTGACCCATTACGCTGCTACTAATGAGTAGCAAAATGAGCATAACTTTGATCTTGAATTTTAACATTTATAAGTAATTTATTTGTTTGGCCTAATAACCCCCAAAGAGCAAGGTTAGGGTACTTTAAGGTGATCATTAGGTTGTATGCTTATCTGTGTGGTTATATATTGATTTTAACGGTATGCCAGAAGGTTGTTATTTATGGGCTTTTATTGTTCATATTTGAACATGTTTTAAGTTAATTGTAATTGTAAAAATACATCTCCATAGAGTTTATATATAAATGTGTTCAGTGTTATATTATCATGCTGTTGATATACAGCTCTTTATGTTGGTATTGTTTCGGTAATTTATTTGTATTAAAAAATTAATAAGTATGAATATGAAGCTTGATGACTTATTTTTAATGAAATGTGCGTTTAAATCCTTTTAAGAGGGTTTTTCAAAATTTTATGACATAAAAAAAGCAGCCCTTTTGAGGCTGCTTCAATTCTGTGTTTTAGGGTTTAAATTATTAGGTAATGTCTTCTTAATTTTACTTAGTACTTACATTTTATTATTAGTATTAAAAAAGAAGAAGCCCAATTGATACAATTGGGCTTCTGTCATTTATTGATATGAAGGTTTTAAACCTTCATCGTTTTATTAATCGTTCTGAACCAAGTTAGGGTTCACGTTAATAGCGCTAATAGGGAAGAACCACTGCCACTGTAAATCACCAGCAGGTACTTCTGTAATTCTAGCCTGAGTAAGGCTGAAGCTACCTCTAGTTGATCTTTTCAAAGGCAAGTTTGCTCTTTTAAGATCAAGGAAGTTGAATCCTTCACCCCAAAGCTCAATTCTTCTTTGAACCAAGATTTCATCGATAAGTGCTTGTCCGGTGTTAGTGCTGATTACAGCATTTGGATCACGCTGAGAAACTAAAGAGAATAGAGCAGTTCTAGCTGCTGGTTCGTTAGCAACACCTAAACGAGCATTCGCCTCGGCTTCAATCAAGATCATCTCAGCAGTACGCATCAAAACGATGTCACCATCACCAAGTGTTCCAGCGCCAGGGGATTTAAACTTAGTGTTCATGTAAGGATACTTTGCGAAATTGCCTGGAATGTCAATTGCATCCATTTCTGCCTGAGTAACTGCCCAGAAACCTTTTCTCACATCTGTTGCAGGAATCATATCATAAAGATCAGCATTGATACACTTAGGGTCGTTTCTAATGTGTGAAGAGCTGTAGTTGTATGACATGTAAGCAAAGAATGAAGAGAAGTAAGTTCCTTGGTCAGGAATAATACGGCTCGACCAAATCCAACCAGTTGCACTATAATTGTTGAAACCTTCTTGGATTTGCG
>NZ_JSVA01000033.1:0-24651 GCF_001267955.1 Roseivirga seohaensis subsp. aquiponti | reverse complement strand
GATCCCTGATCCCTGATCCCTGATTAACCGATCAACTGCTTCCTCAGTTTTACCAGTTCCTTATCCACCTTTACCAAACCTTTAAGTTGCTCTAGCTTTTCAATGGTCTTTTGAAGAAATTTCTGGTGTGCATCAGATTCGGGGTGAAATGCTTTGTGTTTCATGGCACTGCGTATTTCGCCCCAGTTTTTAATGAAGGCCTTCGTTTCTTTATCGAAGTAAACATCCATAAACTTCCCCCAAATGTATTCTTGTGCCAATTGATTAGGGTGCAACATATCCTTTTCATAAAAGCGATAATCCCTCAAATCGTCCATTAATAGCTCATAGGCAGGAAAATAGTCTACATCATCGGCATAAGTACTAATCTGATGACAAGCCAGCCTTAGAATGCTTTTGCTCACCATATTCAATTCTAGCGTATCTTTTACGTGCCGAATAGGACTGACCGTTAGAATGAATTTCAATTCAGGATTTTGCGTATGAAGCTGTTCTTTCAACAACATAAAAGCACTTGAAATTTCTTCGGAACTTAACAGTCTTTTATTGAATTGGCTTGCAGGAGTTTTATGGCAGTTGGCTACCAGCATTTGTGTCTTTTTTTCTTCATACACCCAAGCCGTACCCAAAGTAATGATAATGGTAGTTGGTTTCTTTAGCACTTTGGTAAGTCGGTTGCGTTGGCGGTTTATATGAGATTCTAGCTGCTCTTGAGATTTTCCATACAGCTCAGAATGCACCTTGTAGTTTAGGTGAATTCCATCTCGAACCAAATAACTATCTTCTGGTAATCGAGTTTCATCCAATGCCATTTCTATCAATTCAAAAATGGAAAGGGGATTAAAGATGATACCGAAGGGGTTATACTCAACCTTGAATTTATGTTGAGAGAGTTTCTTTCCAATATTGTCTGCAAAGCAGGAGCCAATCGAAATCAATGGATTTGATAACTGTATTTTGTGAGAAGAGGGTTTTGGGTTTAATTCGGTTCGGAACATGGCCAAAGATAACCAATGTAAGAATGGCTAAAAATAAAAAATGGAAGCCCGCTTTAGAGACTCCCATTTACTTGACTATGCACTCTTCTGACAGAAAGAGGTGTTGTTATAAGCTAGAAAGTGCTTTTACGATGGCTTGAGAATCGTCATCCACTTTAGTATCACTTCCAGATAATTTGAAAGCTACTTTTAAATTCATTCGGGCATTCACCAGTTTGCCTCGTTGTTTGCCAGGTATCCAATCAGGAGACAATTCGAGCATACGAACGGCTTCAGTATCGCAACCTCCGCCAATACCTCTAACTACCTGAATGTTCTCTAGTTTTCCTTCGGTAGTCACAACAAATGACACAAAAACATTTCCTTCAATCCCTTGGTTTTTAGCTTGTTCTGGATACTTAAGGTTGGTCAAAAGGTGCTTTCTGTAAGCATCTGCTCCACCTGGGAAGGTAGGCGGCTCTTCTACAATAAGAAATACATCATCTGAATTTTGTACACCAGCAACACCGGTGACTTGGCCGACTTCATCAATCGATTCAAGGCTGATGTCCTCATCGGAACATGAGAGTGCGGTGAATAGCAACGCAGCAAGTAATAATGTTGATTTTTTCATAGTAACTAAGTTTTATCCGAAGAAAACTATTTTAATAGTTAATAGCAAATAAATTTAGTTGTTTTTAACAGAAGTTATTGAAAAAGAAATTGATAGGGGATTAAGCCTTGTCTTCTCTACCGCCCAAGTGCTCGCATTCAATCAAGTTTTGCATACTAATAAAGTCTACTGGCACTTTTTCGTAATTGTAGATTTGTCGAAGAGTAGTGGTGTAATTATTATCGCCCATACTCATGTCAACATCTGTCATTTCCAATTGACAAGGATGTTCGTAGCCGCAAGCGTGTGTAATTTCTAAAATTTCTTTCCTTAACGTTTTGGCATAGTTGTAAAAGCGTTCCGATTTAAGGGTAGGGTCAATTCCTGCTTGTAGCCATTTATTTTGGGTAGCTACGCCTGCTGGGCAGGTATTGGTATGGCACGAGAGCGCCTGAATACAGCCAATAGAAAGCATGGCTTCTCTAGCAATGTTAATTAAATCTGCTCCCATACTGAAGGCCATTAATGCGCTGGATGGAAAACCTAATTTACCAGAAGCAATAAATACTACACGATCAGTAAGGTTTTTACGCTTAAACATTTGATACACCTGTGAAAAACCAAATACAAAAGGTAATGAAACGTGGTTAGCAAAGGCTGGAGGAGCAGCTCCTGTACCGCCTTCACCGCCATCAATCGAGATGAAATCAGGACCAATATTACGTTCTACCATCAGGTCTGTCAGTTCTTCCCACATGTCTAATTTTCCAACGGCAGACTTAAAACCAACAGGTAGGCCTGTGTTATTGGCAATGTCTTCTATAAAATCTAACAACTCAGGAATGGTGCTAAAGGCAGTATGGGTCGATGGCGAAATCACATCTTTTCCCATTGGTACGTGTCTGATTTCTGAAATTTCTTTGGTGATTTTGGATGCAGGTAAAACACCTCCTTTACCGGGCTTAGCACCCTGAGAAAGCTTTACTTCTATGGCCCTAATGTATTTGTAATCGTTTACCAATTTCACCATTTTATTCATATCGAAATTGCCTTCGGGGGTTCTTACCCCAAAGTAACCGGTGCCAAACTGGAAAACGATGTCAGCCCCATGCTGGTGATGATAAGATAAAGAGCCTTCACCAGTATTGTGATAACAGCCTGCCTTTTTTGCTCCTTTGTTCAACGATTCTATGGCCTTTGCCGATAAGGAGCCAAAACTCATGGCCGAAATATTAACGATGGATTTAGGTCGAAATGGCCTTTTTCTTTTGTTATAAAGCCCCATTACTTTGGCGCAAGGAATTAAGTCTACCTGAGTAACATTAGGGTGATTTGGTGCTGGTTTATAGGGCAACATGGTGGGGTTTATAAACACAAAACCCGGAGAGGCTTGGTCTTGATCTGTGCCAAATCCAGTATAGTTATTTTGCTTTTTTGAAGAGGCATACACCCACGTGCGCTGACTTCTGTTGAATGGAAGTTCTTCTCGGTTATTGGCTACTATGTACTGCCGTAGTTCTGGGCCAATTTTTTCGAGCATATACCGAATATGCCCAATGATAGGAAAGTTATGTGTAATGGTGTGTTTACGCTGAATAATATCTCTTAAGAAAAGGATGAATAAGAAAAACAAAACCCAGCCCCACCAAGGTACTGTAGCTAGAAATGATTGAATTGACTCCATAATCACAAATAAGTGTATTTTGGTCAAAGTAGTATTTCTTTACCAGCATTTAAATTTATTGATGGGTATTTTGTTGTTGGGATGTAGGTAAATTCTATTTCACCCAAAAAATAAAGTGAAGGGACTGGCTTAATATGGTCCAGTCCCTTGATTGATTATTAATAACTACGGATGATTCTGCCAGAGCCAGATACTTTAGAGTTGATTTGCGGATCGCCCTTGTAATAAACATCACCAGAACCTGAAATTTTGATGGTTAAGGTTTCTTCAGCCGTTACCTTAATATTTCCAGAACCCGAAAGGCTTGCGTCAACTACTTTTGCGTTTAGGCCATAAGAATTGATATCTCCCGAACCTGTAACCGAAGCGGTCAAATTATCGACCATACCGCAAAGGTTGATTTTTCCGGAGCCACTGATTTTCAGCTTCAAGTTGTCCAAATCCAGGCAGTTTTCACTTTCAATATCTCCTGAGCCAGTAAGTGTAATGTTTTGGAAATCGGGTGCCGAAATATAGACTTTCAACCTTCTGGCTCTTCTGATGTTGTGATTGCTTTTTATGATGAGTTCCCCATTACTTACATAAGTATCTACAATAGGTAGTAGGTTTTCATGAGTTTCAAGCCGAAGCGTTTGCTCATCGTCTTGCAATAAGTAAACATCCGCTTCAATTTGTAGCCTTACAGAATGGAAGTCTTCCATCACACGGGTTTCGTTAGTAATTGGTCCATTTCCTGTGATATCATCAAAAGAACAGCTAGAAAGAGCCAAAATGGCAAAGGGCATTAAGAGTAAATGTTGTTGTTTCATTTTTTTGAGTTTGTTGTTGTACCCTTATGACGGTTGATGTTTGCCTCACACGTATGGAGAAGAAATATTTTTTTAGTGATGTGAAAAGAAGAACAAGAAGATTGATTTAGCGGCAAATAATCTCCGAAATACTATCTTCGCGCAGTGAACTATCAACAGACGCTCGACTATTTGTTTTCCGCATTACCCATGTACCAAAGGGTAGGGAATGTGGCCTTTAAGAAAGATCTTACCAATACTTTAAAACTTTGCGAAGCGGTGAGTAACCCTCAGCATAAGTTTAAATCTATTCATGTAGCGGGCACCAATGGCAAGGGTAGTTCATCGCATATGTTGGCCTCTATTTTTCAATCGGCTGGTTATAAAGTGGGGCTCTATACAAGTCCGCATTTAAAGAGCTTTACAGAAAGAATAAGAATTAACGGCCAACCGATTCCTGAACAAAATGTGGTTGATTTTGTGGCAAGAATTCAACCTACCATTGACAAAATTCACCCTTCATTTTTTGAAATGACGGTGGCCATGGCTTTTGATTACTTTGCCGAAGAGCAAGTAGATATTGCCATTATTGAAGTAGGCTTAGGCGGAAGGTTAGACTCCACAAATATCATCACTCCTGAGCTTTCATTGATTACTAATATTGGCTTCGATCATATGGATATGCTCGGCAATACTTTGCAAGAAATTGCTTTTGAGAAGGCTGGAGTGATAAAACGAAATGTTCCTGTGGTTATAGGAGAGTCTCAAAATGAAACAACTCCTGTTTTTACCAAGAAGGCAAAAGAGATGAATTCGGAGTTGGTATTTGCAGATCAGGAGCCCTTGAATACGAGCGAATATTCACTTGACTTGCCCGGTACTTATCAGGCTAAAAATATCAAGGGCGTATTGGCCGCTGTTAATGTGTTAAGAAAGAAAGGCTGGGAAATTTCCGAAGTAGCCCTATCGCATGGACTCGCCAATGTGCGAACTCAAACAGGTCTGAAAGGCAGGTGGCAAATTCTTTCAGAAGCACCGCTCACCGTTTGCGACACGGGCCATAACAAAGAGGCCTTCGACTACATCATTCCACAAATAGAGTCTAGTTCTTTCGAAAAACTCTACATGGTTTTGGGCTTTGTTAATGATAAGAAGTTAGACACTTTGATTCCTCGCTTGCCAGCTCAAGCTGAATTTGTTTTCTGCGAAGCCAAAGTACCACGGGCCATGAAGTTGGAACGCATTGAAGAGTTGGTTTCACCTTTTGGTTTGAAAGCCGATTTTGTTCAGGATGTAAATGAAGCAATTGCTCTGGCCAAGTCAAAAGCCACAAAAAATGACATGATTTATATTGGAGGTAGTACCTTTGTGGTGGCCGAAATAGAAGCGTTATAAATGTCGAGACAGAAGCAGAAAAGGTTTGAAGAGTTAAAAGAACGTGAAAATGTTCTGGAAGATTACAAAGCACTCTACACTCAATTAAAAGGAAACTGGAACAAATTATACTTCAAGAATGACCATCCGATTACGGTCGAAATGGGTTGTGGCAGAGGTGAATACACTACGGGTTTAGCTAGGGTTTATCCCAATAGAAATTTTGTGGGCGTTGACGTAAAAGGCGACCGATTGTGGGTGGGCAGCACGCAAGCCATTGAAGAAAATCTTACCAATGTGGCTTTTCTGAGGGCTCAAATTCAGAGTATAGAGAGCTTTTTTGCCCCAAACGAAGTAGAAACCATCTGGATTACTTTTCCCGATCCTTTCAGAAGAGAAGGCGATGCAAAACGCAGACTGACTTCACCTAGATATCTTGAGTATTACAAATCATTACTCACCAAAAACGGTCAAGTGTTCTTTAAAACAGACAATACACCGCTTTTTGATTATACGTTGGAGCTGTTAAGCGAACGAAATGACATCATAGATTTAGAATATACTCGTAACCTGTATGATTCAGAATACATGGATGACCATTACGGCATAAAGACCAAGTTTGAAGAGAAATTCTATAACCTTGGTGAAAGTATTAAATACATGAAATTTAAATTCGACCATGAAAAATAGACCATTTATAGACAAAGGAATGCAATGGCTTGTACTGGTTTATGTATTGGCTTTCGGTATTTTAATGCTTCTGACCAACCATGGTGACTTTGTACTTTGGCTTAATGATAGGCATACTAGCTTTGGCGATTTCTTTTTTCAGTATTGGACCTACTTTGGTGATGGGGTTTTACTGGCCATTGTAGCCTTGTATTTTTTATTCAACAATCTGCACAAGTTCTATTATATGCTGATTGCCATTGCGCTCCAAACAGTCTTTGTTCATATTTTTAAACAGTGGCTTTTTGCTGGCGAACCAAGACCCAAAACTTTCTTTGCTGATCAGGCAGACAGCCTCAATTTTGTAGAAGGAGTTACCACCCGCGGTTTTGATAGTTTTCCTTCAGGTCATACCGCTTCAGCCTTTACTTTGGCTTTTGTGCTCATCAGTTTATGCAAGAATAAAACTTTAAATGTATTGATCTTTATATCGGCTGTATTGGTCGGAATATCAAGGGTTTATATCCTTCAACATTTCTTAAGAGATATCTACATTGGAAGTGTTTTTGGAATAATGGCTGCGCTTATCGCTTGGTACATTATGAAACCTTATGCGGATCAACCTAAGCTTCAAAATGGTTTATCGTTTAAAAAACCCTCCAAAAGTTGAGGTTGCTATTTTAGCAATGTAAATCACTTCATTTGAAATCGAAATAAGAACTTTTCGAGGGTTAATATTGATGTTAGTTATACTAATCCATTCCCCATTTCATCACCAAAGTGGTAGGGTTTTCGAACAAGTCTCTGGCTTTATCCTGAAACTCTAAACCGGGAATGGCTTCCAGTTCTTCTTGAAATTCGGTACGAGAAATCAAATAACCACTGGGCTGATTTCCCATAATTTGCTTGATGGTCTCCACATCATTGTACATTGGAATTTCGCGTTTAAGGGCAAAAACGAATGCAGGGTTAAGCCGTTTGAAAGCAATAATTGTTTTGCTCGTGTCCATTTCTGGTAAAGTCTGTCGAACAGGATTCTGCCCATCTACTTGCGGGAAAATTAAATGGAAGAAAAGCATTATCGTTACACACCAAACGCTAATGTTCATCCACAATACGTTTTCAATATTCTTTCTGGCAATACCCTGTTTCAAAATGAAAATTCCTACCACAGCAAGCGGAATGAAATAAAACGCAAGGTTCGTCAGCTCGTTTAAAGATTTGTCACCTTTTAGGCCGAAGTAAATGCCTACAGGAAAACCTATCAGCAGAATAGCATAGAAAAACAAGCCAATTCGATTTCCGAGTTTAGCAAACCACTGGTTATCGATTTTAGCTATGTAAGCCCCAATTAAAATGGCAATGAGGGGATAAGACGGAACCGTGTAGTTGGGCAGTTTGGTGCTGCTAATCGCGAAAAACACTACAATCACGGAAGCAGAGATTAGCACATACATCATTGCGCTGTCTTTCCTTTCCTTCCAAGCATTTTTGAACGATTGCACGGAAAAAGGTATAAAGGCCAACATGCCTAAACCAAACACAAAGGCCAAGGTTAGCAATGGACTGCCGCTATGGCCTTCCATTGAGTCGGAGAAACGAGAGAAATTATGTTTGAAGAAAAATTCTTGAGTCCAAGCGCCATCCGTTTGAATATGCACGGCATAAAACCAAGGCACAGAAATCAGTAATGCGAGTAACAAACCTCCAAAGGGTTGTAAGCGCCAAATCGTTTTCCATTTAAAATCTTTTTGGGTAAAAAGGAAGATGAGGGCCGCTAAGCCCGGTAGTCCTATCGCCACAGGGCCTTTGGTGAGTACACCACAGCCAATGGCCAAGTAGAAGGACAGCAACTGCCACTTGTTATTGGTTTTATAAGCTTCGTAAAACGAATAAAACGCCCATGTTAAAAAGAAGACCAAATAGGGGTCGGGCACGGACATATGGAATTGCAATGCCATATGAATGGACGAGATAAGCACCAATGCCGCGTTCAATCCAGTTTTTTCGCCAAAGTGTTTTCTGGCAAACAGAAAGGTAATCATGATGGTGAAAACGCCCATTAAGGAAGAAAAGAAGCGTGCTCCAAATTCGTTTACCCCAAAAATAGAATAGCCCGCAGCCATAAAATAATAATGAAGTGGTGGCTTGTCGGTACGGAGTTGGTAGTTGTAATACGGAATCACATAATCGCCACTTTCAAACATTTCTCTGGCTGCTTCTGCATTTTTGGCTTCATCCAATGCGTAAACATCCAGTCCGCTAATATTGGCATAGCATACCGCAACGGCTAAAACGAGGATCAGTAAAAGGGTTTTTTGTTTGCTCATGAACTGCCTGCAAAGCTAATTGATAATGGTCAAGAATGGGAATGAAATCTGAAAAGGAATATTCGATGGTAGAATTGGAGATGAAGTCGTTAGTTCGACATTTCTTTCTAAAATTGAAAAACTTATGCCCCATTAACAGAAATGCCACTCGGATAATCGATAGAACCTGATAACTTAGAAGCCGTTACAAGCCTGAATACTCATTAAAACCAAATGAAACACCTTTCTAAACTAATGCTTTTCTGCATTCTGCTTACTGCCTTTTCATCAGTAGGTAATGCGCAAGCGCCCAAAAAATTAGATGCCGCAGAAATAAAACAAGCCCTTAATAAACTGGAGGTACTGGGTTCGGTGCTTTACTTGGCGGCTCACCCCGATGACGAAAACACCCGCTTGATTGCTTACATGGCCAATGAAAAGAACATGCGGACGGCTTATTTAGCCATGACACGTGGAGATGGGGGACAAAACTTAATCGGTACTGAAATTCGTGAGTATTTAGGGATTATTAGAACCCAAGAGCTTTTGGCGGCCAGAAGAAAGGATGGTGGGGAGCAATTTTTCACCCGAGCAAATGATTTCGGTTTTTCGAAGGACCCCAATGAGACCTTGAATGTTTGGGATAAAGACGATGCTTTGGCCGATGTGGTTTGGAACATCAGACGCTTTCGTCCAGATATAATCATCACTCGTTTCGATACTACTTTGGTGCCGAGCGGAACCATGCACGGCCATCATACAGCTTCGGCCCGTTTGGCAATGCAAGCCTTTGATTTGGCCAACGATCCTACCAAATACCCTGAGCAGTTGAAGTATGTTCAGCCATGGCAACCTAAAACCCTCTATTGGAACGGTTATAATTTTGGTGGAAGAAATGATGGAGAAGAGTTTGACGGTACTCCGGGTTATTTCACTATAGATTTTGGAGCGTACAATCCACTTTTAGGGCTTTCTTATGACGAAATATCTTCTTTAGGCCGTAGCGAACATAAATCTCAGGGTTTTGGAAGCACAGGCCGCAGAGGCGAAAGCAAAGAAGTATTGATGTATTGGAAAGGGGAAAAGCCAAAGTCCGATATTTTTGAAGATATAAATACCACTTGGTCGAGAGTAAAAGGAGGAGCAGAAATTGGGGCTCTTTTGGAAAAAGCAAATAAGAATTATAGCCTCAGTAATCCTTCCATAATTATTGACGACTTAATGCAAGCCCGTGAAAAACTGGTGAAGCTTGAAAACGAGTATTGGAAAAAGGTTAAACTAGAAGAGCTTGATTTGGTAATTAAATCTGTTCTCGGCCTTTATTTGGAAGTAGTAGCAGACGAAGAAACCAAAGTAAGCGGAGAGAAGCTTAGAATTAGTGTCGAAGCCATTAACCGTTCTGATGTGAAGGTTGCACTCAATTCAATTGATTTTCCTGAACTCAATGAGAAAGCCACTATTACACAACCATTGGCCAACAATCAATCTTTTAGAAAGAACTTAGAATTTACCCTTCCGCAACTTACAAACTCACAGCCTTATTGGCTTCGCGAAGAAGGAACTGTAGGGATGTATAAAGTAGATGACCAAGCATTAATTGGGCTTGCTCAAAACCCAGACATTTTGAATGCTACGTTTAATTTGACAATTAACGGAAAGCCATATGCTTATGCTACATCTGTAGTCTATAAAGAGAATGATAGGGTAGACGGAGAAGTGTATAGGCCATTTGTAGTTACGCCACCAGTATTTGTGAATATTGCCGAAAGCGTTTTGGTATTTGCCGATAATTCTGCCAAAGAAGTAAATGTGGTGGTAAAAGCGGGTACCGATAATGTTTCAGGAAAAGTGAGTTTGGATTTGCCTTCGGGTTGGAAATCTAGTCCAGAAAATTTTGAATTCAACTTAAAAGGAAAGCAAGAAGAAGCGCGATTCAAGTTTCAGGTATTGCCTCCAACAACTCAGCAAGAAGGGGCGGTAACGGCAAAAGTCACTTACAATGGCAAGTCGTATCACCAAGGTTTGAAGGTGATTGATTACAAGCACATTCCTCGACAAACGATTTTCCCTGAAAGTACAGCCAAAGTGGTGCGCCTTAATTTGGAAAGAAAAGGACAGTACGTTGGCTACATTATGGGCTCAGGCGATGCTGTACCAGAAAGCTTAACGCAAATCGGTTATACTGTATCTATTCTTGATCCGAATACAATTACAGCAGAAAGCTTAGCTGCTTTTGATGCCGTAATTATTGGCGTGCGTGCTTATAATACTGTAGATAGAATGCCATTTATTCAACCTGATTTAATGGAATATGTAAAGCAAGGCGGTACCGTAATTGCCCAGTATAACACTAGCATGAGAGACCAGCCAGAGATTGGGCCTTATCCTTTTCAAATTTCAAGAGATAGAGTGACGGTTGAAGACGCTAAAGTGCGAATACTAGCACCCGACCATCCATTGATTAATGGGCCAAATAAAATTACCGAGAAAGATTTTGAAGGCTGGGTGCAAGAGCGAGGACTTTATTTCCCAAACCAATGGGACGATCGGTATACAGCCATTCTTTCTAGTAACGACCCAGGCGATAAACCAAATGATGGCGGTTTGATTGTAGGGCAGTATGGCGAAGGCTATTTTGTTTATACCGGTTATTCATGGTTTAGAGAATTACCCGCAGGTGTAGCTGGGGCTTACCGAATTTTTAGTAATATGATTTCGCTTGGTAACGAAACGCCTAAAAGCACCAAGCTAAACCGAATTGAAAACAAACGCTAATGAGTGCGCAAACAGAACAAGAACTGAGGGATGCTAAACCTCCATTTTTTAAGAAGTGGTCTGGAATGTACTGGTTACTAATGGGTACATTGGCTGTATTAGTTCTATTGTTTTACTGGTTTACAAAATCATACGAATGAGTTGGATCGACTGGGCAGTGCTTTTCGGCACACTGATTTCCATTGTAGTTTATGGGGTTTGGAAAACCCGAGGCAATAAGGATATTGATAGTTATTTACGTGGTGGAGACGATGTGAAATGGTGGGCCATTGGGCTTTCCATTATGGCAACTCAAGCCAGTGCCATCACTTTCCTTTCTACTCCTGGCCAAGCTTATACCGAGGGTATGGGGTTCGTACAGTTCTATTTTGGTCTTCCAGTGGCCATGATTATCATTTCGGTGTTCTTTTTGCCGATCTATTATCGAGCGAAAGTCTATACAGCCTATGAGTATTTAGAATCTCGATTTGATTTAAAAACACGTATGTTGGCTGCGTTTATCTTCTTAATTCAGAGAGGCTTAGCGGCAGGTATTACAATCTATGCTCCATCTATTATTTTAAGCTCATTGCTGGGCTGGCCTTTACAAGCCACAACCATCGTTATTGGTATTTTGGTTATTATTTATACCGTGTCTGGAGGAACTGCTGCGGTAACTCAAACTCAAAAACAGCAAATGGCTGTAATGATGGGGGGAATGATCATCGCAGGTATATTAGTCATCTATTCTTTGCCTTCTGGTGTTGGGTTTAACGATGCCCTAAATGTTGCTGGTAAAATGGATAAACTGAATGTAATTACTTTCGACTTTAACCTTGAAGATCGCTATAATATTTGGTCAGGATTGACAGGAGCTGTGTTTTTGTTTATGTCCTATTTTGGTACAGATCAATCTCAGGTACAACGTTATTTATCTGGAAAAACCCTTTCTGAGAGCCGTTTAGGGCTTATGATGAATGGATTACTAAAAGTGCCAATGCAGTTTATCATTTTGTTGATTGGCGTTTTGGTCTTTGTTTATTACCAATACAATCAGCCGCCAGTATTCTTTAACGATAACCTTACCGAGCAGGTAATGAGTACCGAATACGCTGATGATTTTAGAAGTTTAGAAGCTGATTATTTTGAAATATTCAATTCCAAGCGAGAAACTGTATTTCAACTTAATGATGCCATTGATGCAGGTGATGAAGCGGTAATAACTGATGTTCAAGCAGAACTCAATACGTTACAGCGGAACTCTGATGAAGTACGGGCCGAAGCCAAAGCATTGCTTTCCACTGCATTACCAGGAGCCGAAACCAACGACAAGGATTATATTTTTATGACGTATGTAATGGACGTACTTCCTAAGGGTATCATAGGCTTGTTATTTGCCGTAATCTTCTCTGCAGCCATGTCTTCCACCAGTTCGGAGTTAAACGCCCTAGGTTCTACTACTACAATTGACTTCTATAAAAGAAGAATTAAACAAGGCCAAACAGATACGCATTATCTCAAATCCTCAAAATTGTTCACACTTTCATGGGGCATAATTGCTATCATTTTCGCGTCCACACTCTCACTGTTTGAAAACCTAATTCAAGCAGTGAATTTGATTGGTTCTTTATTCTACCCAACTGTTTTGGGTATTTTCGTAGTAGCTTTCTTCTTTAAAAATATTAGAAGCAATGCGGTATTTATGGGTGCAATACTAAGTCAAGCCTTGATTATATTGGTACACTACTTAAATGTTATAGGTGAAGCTGGAGCTTTCACTATGGGCTTTTTATGGTACAATGCCCTGGGTTGTATTTTGGTGGTTTTATTCAGTTATTTTTTCAATTTAGTTAAGCCTGAGAAGCCATCGGTAGCGTAAGTTCACGACATTCTTCCTGAACTTTTTTATGCTTTCTTTTATCGATAAGATCGAGTGCTTCGTCAGAGTCCAAAAGCTGTTGGCAAAGCACAATGTCTTCTTTTAAAAGCAATTGCTTTTCCGCCTTTGTAAGCGAAACCAAGCAACTAATAGGGTAAAGGCCTGAGATTTCAATTCGATCCTTTAGGCTTCCTTTAGAAGGGTAATTCCATGCCATAATTCTAAGGCCGCTGCATTCTGCATATTGTATAGCATCTGAGGTGAAATTGGTATTGTCGACCATCCACCCTGTAAATTTCTTATTTGGGAATTTAGGTTGGTAATTGGCAATAAGGTCATTCATTCTAGAATGCACGTACAATGCAATTTTTACATCTGATTTATAACCTGGGTTGCTGTGGTACTTACATTCCATAAAGTGTATTTCAGTGTCATTTTCGGCCCTCACATCCACTTCGTGTGTTACACATTTTCCCTTTAATGTAATTCCTGATTCTACTTTATAGCCTTGATATTCAAATAAATGAGCAATAAAAGCTTCGAACGGATAACCAGAAGGCCCTAACTCAAGAATTGCTTTTTTAAGTTTATATCGGCCAGCCAAGGCATTAGAAGACTTTCTGAGAATGCTATAAGCCCTTTTATAAATTTCCTTGGTAGAAATTCCTTCAAATAAACAACTGAGTACTTCTTTGGTGATTTTTTCAATAAGCTCTGGGCTTGCTCCAGATTTGAATAGTGAGTTTTCTAGTTTCTCAATTTCAAATGGAACCAGATCGCCAGAGTATTTCTTAACAAGGATAGTATTCATTCAGTTAATGCTACGTATTGAAAACAAAACTTATGTAATTTGAAGCTGTGTACGCCATAGTCGATATAGAAACCACGGGCAGTTCTGCCAATTACGGAAAAATCACCGAAGTAGCCATTCTAATTCATGATGGAAAGCGTGTGGTAGACGAATATCAAACGCTTTTGAATCCTGAGCGGGTAATTCCAATGAATATTACTGCGCTAACGGGCATTTCGAATGAGATGGTAAGAGATGAACCTCGATTCTTTGAAGTGGCCAAAGAAATTTACCAAATGTTGGAGGGAAATATCTTTGTAGCGCACAATGTCAATTTTGATTATTCATTCCTTAAAAATGAATTCCAACAACTTGGTGGCACTTTAAACTTAAAAAAACTCTGTACGGTTCGGCTTTCTCGTAAGGTATTTCCAGGGTTGAAATCCTATAGTTTAGGCAATCTCTGCGATCATTTTGGTATAGCAAACCATGCACGCCATAGGGCAATGGGTGATGCTAGAGCAACTGTTGAATTGCTTGATTTGATTATTCAGAATGATGAAAATCACATTGCTAACTTCTTAAAGAAAGATTCTCAAGAAGGCTTTTTGCCACCTCATTTACCTAAAGCTACTTTCGATGCTTTGCCAGAGTTTACTGGCGTATATTACTTTCACGATGCCCACGGTGAGATCATTTATGTAGGAAAGGCCAACAACATTAAGAAGCGTGTTAAAGGCCATTTTTCGAATACCGATGTAGTGTACAAACAAGGATTGAAGGATAAGCTCTACGATATATCATATGAAGAATGTGGAGATGAAATGATCGCTTTTTTATTTGAGTCTTCAGAAATCAAAAAGCATTTTCCGATTTACAACAAGGCCCAAAAATTCTCCAATGCTAAATACGGCCTCTATCATTATCAAGATGGAAAGGGCTTCGATCGATTGTCAATTGGAAAGAAAATGAAAGGCACCTTGCCTTTAATAGGTTTTACTTCTTTCGATCGCGCTCGTGATTATTTGATTGAACTGGTAAAGAAGTTTGAACTCGATCCTGAATTGTGCAGTCTGCCTGCATCTATGATGATGTATTTTGGCTATACAATTAAAACAGGCGGAGAAGGAGCGACAGAGCAGCGCGAAAGATTCAAAAAAGCCATTCAGAGTATTAAAGAAAACTCTCAGTCGTTTTGTTTGCTGGGGCAGGGAAGAACCCTCACTGAAAAGTCTGTAGTATTGGTTGAAAACGGAAAGTATTTGGGCTTTGGCTTTTTTGAAAACGATATGGCTTTTGATAGTATCGAGGATGTAAAGGCTATTATTACCAGGTACCCCGATACGCCCGATATCCAACGTATTATAAATCAGTATTATACAAAACGAAAAGTGATTCAATTTACTACTCAAGTTCAAGAGCCTAATTATGGTCTTTTTGCTTAAGACTATTAATACGAACTATTCGTTATTCATTTCATAAGATTCCATCACTCAATATCCCTTGTTTTGGGTATGGAAAAAAACTTTTAACAATTTACCTTGAGCAAGGTTAAACCGTTAAAATAATTGTTTCATCAATTGAAAGGATTACGAAACAAATTGATGAGATAATCGCTTAAATAAGTATAGAATTCTCAAACTATAATACGATGAAAAAGACTAAAGAAATTCGAGGTAAAATATTGAAATACGCTGAAGGTAAACTACATGAATCTCAGGAGAAATCTGGGCGTATTATTAAGTATGTTAATGATGTGAGTACTGTGGGTAAAGAGCTATTTTATTCTAGTGTGCTAATGGCCGGCCACAAGTACTTAAAAGTGGAGCAAGAAGGACAAGCATAGCCTAAGAAATCCTTACTTCTTACGTAAGATTTTAGAATCCTTTTTATGGATTTCGATTCCCGATATGGGAATTTTTTTTAGCAAAAATTACTTAAAATCTATTTTTGGCGATCTGGTAGGGCATTTGCGTACGTTAGTGTAATAAACACAAGCGCTGTGAAAGGTAGAATGAATATGGAAGGATTAATGGTTTGTCCGTTTACAAAAAAGTCGTTAAGACTAATGACGGAAAAGGAGCTTATTTCATTAAATACTCAAATTAAACATGGCGATTTATTCTTCTACCCTGGAGCACCTGTAAATATTGAAGTAAAGGCAGCTTTGGTTACCTCTCATCTAACTCATATTTACCCCATAATTGATAACATAAGTTATTTACAACGTAGAACAGCTATTGTTTCAAAAAACAGAACGGCCAATCATCTTAAAAGAGTACCTCAAGAAGAAATTGATCAATTTTATAGAGACTATGGGTTTGGCGAAGGCAATGCGATTGAAAAGCCTACCAAAGAGCTTAAGAGTAACCCAATAAGTCAGGAAAAAGTAACTCAGTTAGCACGACTACTTCCTAAAGGAGGAGAGTACTTTATGAGTGTGGTAACCCACGATGTTGATTCTATTCACAACCTAACTTATGGACGTTCATTCAAATACTATTTTCATATGGACTTTTCATTGTCAAGGTTGATGGCAATAAAAGACGAACTACCAGGAGAAACCATTTTAGTGTTGGGCGATGTAGATCACTTGCCTTTTGATAATAATTCTGTAGACGCCTTATTCTCATTTGATTACATCAATAACTATGATAAGGAAGTTCAAGAAATGGCATACGAGGAATTGAAAAGGTGCCTAAAACCTGATGGCGTTTCAATCATGCTTTATGATAATTCAAAACCCATGCATGCAAGCAACCAACTTAAATCTGATCAGCGATCAAAAAGAGCTTTGGGCGTAATTGCTCCGTGGAAAAAGATAAAACTTCCTAACATCTTCTTTTATCCCATCCATAAAGAAGGAGATGCCCCACAAAGTATGGGTTTCTTTAGCCAAAGTATCGCCTGGTAGACCTTTTGTGTAATTCTTGTCAATCCAGTCAAACTATTTTTACGTTTATCAAGTTGGGAAGAAAAAAAAGATAGTGATATGAAAACTAAGGTACTACTGATTAGCGGATTAATGATCTTACTTGTAGCAAGTGTTATGACGGTCAGGGGCGAGGAAGACGAACTGTCTGGAGTGGCTTTTGAACAAGAAAAACCAAAATACGAGATTCAGTTAACAGAGAAGGAGTGGAGAGAAAGATTAACACCCTTGCAATATGCGGTATTAAGAGAACAAGCTACTGAAACCATGTTTTCTGGCAAATACAATAAGTTTTATGAAAAAGGAACGTATTACTCTGCAGCTAGTTTACAGCCCATTTTTAGCTCAGAAACCAAATATGATTCAAAATCAGGCTGGCCAAGTTTTTGGAAACCAATTTCTGATGATGCCATTAAATTGGTGAAAGACACAAGCGAAGGAATGGTGCGCTGGGAAGTTGTAGATAGCAAAAGTGGATCTCATTTAGGCCATGTATTCGAAGACGGCCCTGCGCCAACAGGTTTGCGCTATTGCTTAAATTCAGCAGCTTTAATCTTTGTTCCAGAAGGCGGAACGCCTCCAAAGTTTAAAAAAGACAATAAGTAGTTTACCAACCGCAAATAATTATTTAACATTGGCCTGTTTAACACAGGCCTTTTTATTTATATCATGAAAGAACCACAATCACTCAACTCAGTTGCTGAATTTCACAAAACATTCAAACACCCAATTCTAGAAACTCCTCAAATTCCGTCTGCCGATAGGTGCAAGCTTAGGGTATCGCTTATTGCAGAAGAGCTGAAAGAACTAGAAGAAGCCATTCAAGCAAACGATTTAGTTGAGGTAGCCGATGCCTTGTGTGATATTCAGTATGTATTGTCAGGTGCTATTCTTGAGTTTGGTTTAGGTAACAGTTTCAAAACCTTGTTTGACGAAGTACAGCGCTCAAACATGAGTAAAACCTGCAAAACAATGGAGGAAGCTGAAGCTACACAAAAGCACTATATGGACAAAGATGGAACGGAAAGCTATATTGAGGAGTCGGACGGACATTTTTTGGTGTATAGAACTGCGGATAACAAAACTTTAAAATCAGTGAATTACTCTCCAGCCGACCTTAAGAGTATTTTGAACGACACTATTTAAAAACATATCGCTTGTAGATGGCGTTAGGGCTGTAAATAAAATAAAAATACAAATGCACATAGCGTATACATTAATAACAAGCCTGCTTCTCAATTTTGGAGTTTCTTCATGCTCAAATGTGAACTCAACAGAGTTAGTTAATTTGGAAGCAGAAGTTCAAAAAGGGAATGAAATTGCCACTTTTGCGGGGGGCTGCTTTTGGTGTACCGAAGCCGTATTTGAACGCGTAAATGGCGTTAAAAATGTGGTTTCGGGTTACACAGGAGGAAAAGAGAATAACCCCACTTATGAAGACGTAAGTTACGGCAGGTCAACCCATGCCGAAGCTATTCAAATTTATTACGATCCTAAGGTGATTTCGTATCAAGAACTTTTAGAGGTCTTCTTCTATACACACGATCCAACCCAAGTAAATCGTCAAGGTCCAGATGTAGGAACACAGTACCGTACAGAGGTTTTTTATCATGATGAGAACCAGAAGAAACTAGCTACCGATTATATTTCAAAGTTGAATCAGACAGGAAAGTACAATAAACCGATTGCTACAAAAGTGACTGAGTACACTAAATTTTGGCTGGCCGAAGATTACCATCAGAACTATTACGAGTTGAACCCAGGTAACCCTTATATTATCAATATAGCTGTACCTAAGGTGAATAAACTAAAAGAACATTTCCCTAATTTGATAAAGAAGAAATACGCTTCTGAGAAATAAGAGTTTGGTCTTAAATCTTTAATAATATTCAATAGCACTTCTTTACAGGAGTGCTATTTTTCTAATATGCTTCTAAACTCAGCTAAGGCGGCATGACTGCCAATTACTGTCATAATATCGCCCACCAATAGATGAGTGTTTCCGTGAGGGATAAAGACTTCTCCAGCTCGCTTTTGAATGACTAATGAACCAGCAGGAGGAAAAGGTACTTCCTTTACCAGTTTTCTATTAATATCACTACGGCTAATTGTTATCTCCTCAAGACGGTAATCTCCAAAACTTTCTGAAAGTGAAGAAACTGAATCTGGGCTGGCAATCATATTTTCAATGTGGTTGGCCAAAACTACATCATGATCGATAAACTTAATTTCTCCTTGAGGGTCAATCAAATCATGTGTAGCCGATTGCTTTCTAGTAATAATTTTACTGTGTTTTAATTCATTTTTGATGTATCGGGTCAGCTCCTGATTCAAGTTGTTTGATTCTGTAAGAACAATCACAAGATCGGCTGACCTCAATTTTAATCCGTCTACAACACTAGCGCTTAGATTTTGAATGAATTTATAGTTCAAACTCTTTTTATCGAAATCTGGCAATATTTCCTTCTTCTGGATTAGGGTTATGAAGGACATATCGTGCATTTTAAGCCTTTCGGCCAAGAATAAACTTGCCCTGCTTCCTCCAAAAACATAAATATTGTGGTGCTCTTCTTTTCCATTATTAAAGATCTTGTAGATGGAAGGCGAGATTAGACTTACTAAAATGGCCGTGGTTACAATTCCAGCATTATCGGCAGAACTAATTACATTTAAAGAAAGCCCGATTTGGGCAGCGGCAATGGTCAACCCCATTCTAGCAGTAAGTAATACACCTCCGGCTAAAGCCTTTTTCAACCCAAACACTTTAATCATGATTAAGGCTGGAATAAGCTGAGTAACAAAAAAACCTACAATTAAGGTGAGAATAAAGGGGATGGATTCTTGAAACTGAGTAAGTGCCGACAAATCTAAGTTCACCCCAACCATAATAAAGAAGATGGGAATAAAGAAGCCATAGCTCATTCCATCCAACTTAAATAGCAATGCCGAACGCTCTTTGCTTACAAACAGGCTTAACAGGGTACCTGCAAAAAAAGCACCCATGGCCAATTCTGTTCCGATTAAATGGGCAATTACCACAAAGAATAATAGTAAGGCCACAGCACCACGTACTCTAATTTGACTGGCTGCATGTTCCAGTCTATAGAGCAATTGCTGAAAACTGCGCACTTTCATTAAACGCTTACCAAGCCAGTATACAACGATGAATACAATGAAAATAATGGCAAAAAGGAGAAGTTCTACCTGAAACCCTTTTTTCAGTACGCCTGAATAAATGCTAATCAGTATGATGCTCATTACCGTGGCAATGGCACCTTCCATCAGTAGAATTTGCCCAAACTTGCGCTTCAATTCTCCTTCTGCTTTTAAAATAGGTACAGTAATGCTGAGGGCTACGGTTGGTAATAAGAACATGTAGAATACGATGTCCACCTCCATAAATTGGTTCATCAGCCATGCAAAAGGCAACGAAAGCAAAAGCGAACCAAAATAGATGAAAAGGGCTACCAAAAGTGAGTTACTTACTAAATCTACAAACTTGATTCGGCCACGGGGGAAAGATGAAATAATTTTGTTGACATCAATTTCCATTCCTGCCAAGAAGATTAGGAATAGAAAGCCAGTTTGTGCCAAGAAGCTTGTAATGGCAGTTTCTTCAACCCAGCCCAATACGAAAGGGCCTACCATTACGCCCATTACGATTTCGACAATTACAGAAGGTACTTTTGAGATTTCTAACCTGGAGAGTACTAAGGGTACTACCCAGGCAATAGACAGAATGATAAAAATTGGCCAGTATTCGAGGTTGTTCATCAAGGTTGTGAAAGTTCGTAATTTCCCTAAAATAGGTAAAAATGAACTGTGGCACGACTATAAACTTCAAAGAATGCCCGAGCCCAGCGTATTTAAGGCTATGAAAAGTAGAAATCGAAAATTGAAGAAATAAAGCTCAAATTACTATTTGCTAAACCTAAAGTACTTGAATTCAACTTCTTCTGCTTCTCCTTCATCGCTGATGACCACATACATATGAATTTCATTGTTCGAAATTCGCTTAATTGTAAACCCATCAAAATAAACGGCATTCTTTTCCACTTTTACCAAAGGGAACTCTTCTCGTTCATTTTTCTCTTCCCAGCCTGTGAGGTCACTATTGAAATGTTTTAAGCGAAATGATAGGCTACCGTTTTCTTCTACCAACTGGCAGATTTCGTAAAAACTGGTTTTGCCTTCTGAAACAAGTTTGAAGGAACCCATCATAGAATCGCCCAAAGGAGGAGACCAAATTTCTTCGGTAATGCCTCCAAACGCTTCGCCACGCCAATGACCACTCAGCCAAGCGATATCGGCTAAAGTTGCTTTCGGAGATTTATTATCGCCAAGTTTTAAGGTGTTTTGACCAAAGCTGCTAAAATAGATAAAAACGAATAGGAGAGATAGACTTAGCTTTTTCATGTTTTATTGAATTGACGAACCACAATGCAAATAGGGGACAACGGCTTTTAAATTTCCGTAATCCTTACCTTTTTATTCTTCAGTTTAGTGTTATTCAGGGTCTTAATCAAACGTTTGGCTTCTATTGCCGCTACGGCAACAAAAGCGCAATCGTTTTTAATTTCAATCATGCCCAACTGATCTTTCTGCAATTGGCCTTGTTTGAAAAACAGTCCAGCAATATCGCCTTTGGAAATCTTATCCTTTCTTCCACCCGAAATAAACAGGGTTTTCATCAAAGGCTTAGGTGCCGAAATTCCTTCCAATACATCGCGAACCCTACCGCTTTTGGGCTTAAGTTCGGAAATGAAATCAGGCAGTTCTTCTTTTTCCCATTGTAGCACATAGGCTGTTCCTTCTGAGTTCATTCTGGCGGTTCTACCGTTTCTGTGGGTGAATTCTGGTCCAGAATTAGGCAAATGATAATGGATAATGAATTTTAATTCTGGAATATCAATTCCTCTGGCAGCCAAATCTGTTGCCAATAGCAATTGGTATGTGCCATTTCGGAACTGAATAAGCGCTCTTTCGCGGTCTACTTGTTCCATTCCACCATAGAACACACCATGGTTAATTTCATGATCGAAAAGGTATTGGCTAATTCGTTCGATGGAATCTTTAAAGTTGCAGAACACAATGCCGGGCTGGTCGCCAAGTCGATTGAGGGTATCAACGAGCGTTTCCAGCTTGTCTCTATCGGGAGAAAGCACTAGTTGGATTTCAAGCGATGAGTCGCCTTTATCTATAAAATCGAGAATTTGAGGCGACTTGAGTTTTACAAAGCCCGGTATTTCGGTTTCGTTGGTGGCCGAAGTCAAAATCTTCTTTTGCACATGGCTAAGCAAAGCGATGATCTCCATCATTTCTAGTTCAAAACCCACTTCTAAAGACTTATCGAATTCATCTAACACCAAAGTTTGTATGTCTTTTACAGGGAAAGCGTCACGCCTTAAATGGTCTGCTACACGGCCAGGAGTACCAACAAGGATTGCAGGTCTGTGCTTCAATTCCATTCTGTCTTTTGATGCTGGGCGCCCGCCATACACGGCATTGGCTTTAAAGCCCGTTCCCATCTCTCTAATCACCTGTTCGATCTGAATGGCCAATTCTCTTGAGGGCACCAAGATTAAAGCTTGTACTTCAGCGCAGTTCACATCTAATGATTGAATAATAGGAAGCAAAAAGGCCAAGGTTTTTCCTGTGCCCGTAGGGGAAAGTAAGACTACGTTTGAATGCTGGTGAATAGCTTCTTGGGCCGCTTCTTGCATTGGGTTGAGTTTTTCTATTCGAAGCTTGGCGAGGATTTCCTCTTGGTTTTTATGGGCAGTTTGCATGGTGCAAAACTACTTGTATTTAAGGTATAAATAGAAAAGTGATACGCTTTTGCGCTTTTATATTTTCATAAATTGCCGAAATGAAAAAAGAATGTCCTTCATGCGCCATGGAAATAGATGCAGCAGCAAAAGTTTGCCCTATCTGCGCTTATGAATTTCCTAGGCAGTCAAAGGCTTTAAGCTGGGTAGCTATCCTTTTAATTGTGGCCTTGTTGTTATGGTTGGTGTTGTAGATTAACTGGCTTCCTTTACTTTTTCTTGGTCTTTTTTTGTTAAGAACTGCTCTAACAGAATTAAACCTGTACCAATCATTACCGATACATCGGCAGCATTAAAAATGCCTGTTCTAAAAACGCCACCTAAATCTATGTGCACCATATCGGTTACAGAACCATAAAGAATGCGGTCATATAAATTGCCAATTCCACCACCAACAATAAATGATAGACCTACAATCGCCAATTTGGTGAGGTCTTTTTTTATGAGAAGGAAGACAAAAAGGCCTACCATCACCAAACCTGGTAATCCAAGTAATAGAATGTTTTTGAAAATAGGAGACAAGTCGGAGCCCATGCCTAAGAAAGCGCCAGAGTTTTCAACTTTGGTAAGAATAAGGGTATCACCGATCACTTCAATGCGCTCGTTATATTCAATTTGCTCGCGTGCCATTTCTTTGGTGACTTGATCGCAGCCTATATTAACGATGATAATGGCGAGAATAGCGATGATACGATTAACGTTTGACTTCATGGGATTCTTTTCAGGCTGCTAAACTAATCAATAGCTTATAAAATGAAGGCTGGTATTGGTGAAAATTATTGATTTGAGGGATTTTGTTATTAAGTGCACCGTAGCCTTATGGCTCACGGCTGTCTACTCGATTGTGCGTTCGTTATTTATTCTTTTTACTAATGCTGTTCCTAAATATTCTTTCAATTTAGGAAATTTCCTTCTGTAATATTCATTCCAATAACTTATCATCCGACTTTCCGTCTGTTGCCAATACTTAGGATTCTCTGTTGTAAATGAGTAATAATCATTTATTGTCTTTTTATTTATGTGTTCGTCTAAGACTTCTAAAATCTCAAATACATATTCTCCTATCAACTGAATTGTAAACGGGATTATCCATTTTTCATCCTTGGCGATTAAATTATTTAGTCTTCGCTCTCGTAGATATCCATTGTGATTTCTCAGAAATATACAATTCAGTATGATTTTTTGTCTATCAGTTAAGTCAGTTTCAGATTCAATGTCTGGTTCGTCAAAGTATACTCTGTAAGGAATTATCAGCTGTTCCCCATTCAATTTAATCGTCAATTCAGTCGGATGAATTAGATTATCAACATTATAAACCTGACCATTAGAAAGCTTCACGTCATTCTTTTCGAGCGGCAATATTTTAATAACAGATTCTACGTCCAATTTGAGTTCTGTCGGAAAGGATTTCAGAATCCTATCCTTATATTCTTTGGTTTTATTTTTTGTCAACCAACTCAGCATTAGTTCTTAAGTTAATTTCCAGTCGTCAGTTTTATCACCTCACATCCAACCCGAATTACTCTTCCATCTTCAAAAAACATAATTATATCATCATTCATTTTCGGTTTAAACTGTGGAATAATCCCATCATTAATTTCTCTGGAGTCGGCTGGGAAAAAAGTGATTTCTCCAAGTCGTTCGGTGTCTTCCTTTAAAGCTTCACTGTCTCCATCTTCATAATATTCATAAGAGACATTCTTAAATTCGAACTTTAGGCTTTTGAATTCGTCATTTTTCACCCAATCGCCTGTCGTTCTTTTAAAGTCCACTGTAATGTTTTTTCCATTTTTTGAAAGTCCGATAAAGTCAAAGTTATTATGAAGGTCAATATGAGTTCCGTTTAGTTGAACTGCATAGTTTTCTTCAATTTCAAAATTTGTTTTCATTCGGTTTTCTTAAATGACGCACAACGGTCAAGTATAAGCGTAGTGCGGGATTTCGGAGCAATTCATTGTCAGCCCACCGCAAAGTTTATTAGGAACCGAAATGCTCATTTTTAGCCATTCAGCCCGCATTACGCTTATACAATGTGTGTGCCTTGAATGGTGAAT
>NZ_JSVA01000032.1:0-312 GCF_001267955.1 Roseivirga seohaensis subsp. aquiponti | reverse complement strand
TGTGGCAATTTCAAGCACTGCGGCAAATCCAATTAACGGAGCATTCACTGCTACCTTTACCTTTAGCGAAGCAGTAACTGGATTTGCAGTGGGAGATATTACTTTAGGAAACGCGACAGCTTCTAACTTTACAGCCACAAGTACTTCTGTTTATACCGCATTAATTACCCCAGCAACTGATGGCACCGTAACCATTGATGTTGCCGCGAATATAGCCCAAGACGCTGCAGCGAATGGAAATACCGCTGCCACTCAGTTTAGCCTTACTGCTGACTTGACTAGTCCAACTGTGGCAATTACAAGCACTGCGGC
>NZ_JSVA01000031.1:0-224 GCF_001267955.1 Roseivirga seohaensis subsp. aquiponti | reverse complement strand
TGTCGCGTTTCCTAAAGTAATATCGCCCACCGCAAATCCAGTTACTGCTTCGCTAAAGGTAAAGGTAGCAGTAAATGCATCGTTGATTGGATTTGCCGCAGTGCTTGAAATAAGTACTGTTGGAGCTGTTAGATCAGCAGTAATACTAAACTGAGTGGCAGCGGTATTTCCATTCGCTGCAGCGTCTTGGGCTACATTCGCGGCAACATCAATGGTTACTGTCC